>URYO01000016.1 GCA_900552195.1 uncultured Sutterella sp.
AAAAAGCGCCCAAGTTCTATAAGTACGGAGATCCTGATGACTATCAGCTCAATCAGGCAATCGCCTACCTGAAGAAAGAAGACGCGAAGAAGGCGCAGCCTGCTGCCGGCACTCAGGAAATCCAGCTGGAGGGCGGCATTAAGATGAAAATCGAACCCGTGAAATAACAGGAATCTTCACAAAACATAACGGCCTCGGGAAATCCGAGGCCGTTATGTTTTAAGGCGAGAATTATGCTCCGAGGATCAGATAGACCTGTTTCTCAGGATCAACGACGCCGCCTGAGACGTCTCCCTTAGCAAATCTCAGCCAGTGCCCTAGAACTAGGGCAACCAGCATATTGGCGCGGGTCAGAACATCATAGCTTTCCGGAACCTCCTGCTGGGCGACGGCGAGTCTTAAAGACTGTTTGAAGACGGCCTGCAGCTGTCCGTAAAATCTATTGAGTTCCGCCTGCAAACGGCGATCTTCAGAGGTTAACGAGTCTCCGCAGAACAGAAAAACAAGTCCGGGCTCTTTGGCTTTTATGTCAATGAGGGCTAAGAAGAGCTTTTTAGCCTGCTCCAATCCGGAGTATTCCGACGAGGAGATATTGTTTACGGCGGTCATGACATAGTTTTCAGCAAAGCCGATGATCTCTTCATACATTTTGGCTTTGCTCGGGAAGTGGCGATAAAGCGCCGCTTCGGACACTCCGATAGCGGCCGCCAAGGACTTTGTCGTGATGTGTTTATTCTCCGACTCCGTCATCATTCGGACGAGAGTACGCAGAATTTCAAGTTTTCGGTCGGAGGATTTTTTTCTGCTTTTTGTTTCTGTTGAGGCGTCCATAAAATTCTTTCGGTCTAACCTTTAATCATCGTGCCTACACCCTGCGGAGTCAAGATTTCCAGCAGCAGGCAGTGATCAACGCGGCCGTCGATGATGTGGACGGCTTTTACGCCGTTTCGTGCTGCTTGAAGCGCGGAGGAAATCTTCGGGTACATGCCGCCCGAGATTGTACCGTCAGCAAATAACGCGTCAATCTCCTGAGAGGTGAGGCCCGTGATTAAGTTTCCTTCTTTGTCCAACACTCCGGGTGTATTGGTCAGCATCACCAATTTTTCAGCTTTGAGCGTTTCGGCCATTTTTCCGGCGACGACATCCGCGTTGATGTTATAGGAGAGTTCATCGTCTCCGACGCCGATCGGGGAAATCACAGGAATAAAGGCGTCATCCTGGAGCGCTTTGACGACGGCCGGATTAATAGATTCAATTTCGCCAACCTGGCCCACGTCATAGAAGACTGTCGGATCGTGGATGTCCTGCAGCTTGAGTTTTTTTGCGCGGATCAGACCGCCGTCTTTGCCCGTTAAGCCGACAGCCTGGCCTCCGAAGCTGTTGATCAGCGTGACTAAGTCACCTTGGACCTGGCCGCCCAAGACCCATTCAACGACTTCCATGGTTTCTGCGTCGGTGACGCGCATACCTTGGATGAATTCACTTTGCTTTCCGACACGCTTCAGCGCGTCGCCGATTTGAGGACCGCCGCCGTGGACGATGACAGGATTCATTCCGACGAGTTTCAGAAGCACGACATCACGGGCGAAAGCTCTCTGCAGCCTTTCCTCCGTCATAGCGTTGCCGCCGTATTTAATCACAATCGTCTTGCCGTGAAATTTTTGAATAAAGGGAAGAGCCTCTGAAAGGATTTCCGCCTTTAACTGCGCGGGAACAAACTGACTGTTAAGTGTGTTCATTAAATTAGATCAACAAAATGGGTTCAAAGTTAGTGAATGGTATCACCGTGGAAGACTAGAATCCTCAGGGAGGATACGTATTGGAGTAAATCATATGGAACAAAGTTTTGAACTTAGCGGTGTTCACTGCATGCATTGTGTTGCTCGCGTCAAGAAGGCGTTAGAGCCTCTCTGCGAAAAAGTTGAAGTGACGCTGTCTCCGGCAATTGCAGTCGTGACTGTCAAGGAGCCGCTGAAGATTGAAGACGTCAATGCTGCTCTCGCAAAGGCGGGCGACTACTCGGCAACGCCGCTGAATTAACCTCGCTAAGCCAAAAGAAAAGCCGGACCTCCTCGCGGAAGCCCGGCTTTTGAACTTTTAGGCCGTATTAGTTACCGTACAGCTTCTGGCGAAGTTCGCGTCTCTGCTGAGCTTCCAGAGAGAGCGTTGCGGTAGGACGGGCCAACAGACGGGGAATACCGATAGGGTCGCCTGTCTCTTCGCACCAGCCGTAGTCGCCCTTTTCCAGGCGCTGGAGGGCTTCCTGGACCTTCTTCAGCAGCTTTCTTTCTCTGTCGCGAGTTCTTAGTTCAAGAGCATGCTCTTCCTCGATCGTGGCGCGGTCAGCCATGTCGGGAATGATGGTGTTGTCACGCAGATGTTCTGCCGTTGCACCGGCGTTGCTGCGGAGCTGAGCTTCGCGTTCACGTAAAAGATGCTTGAAGAAAGCCTGCTGTCTTTCGTTCATGTAATCGGACTCAGGCATATTGAGAAGCTCAGCCTGTGTCGGAATTACGATGCCGTCGACAATGATTTTTTCCTCAGAACTTTTTTCGTAGTTGTTCATCAGGAATTCCGCAGCCTTCTGCGCATCCTCGACCGATGTGTTTTCTCCGGTTCCGTCTTTAGCTGACTGAACGAGAGGAGCAAGTTCTGCAGCTTCCTTCAAAGCTTTATTGCAGGCGGCAGCCTTAGAAGCCTTAGCTTCTTTGACAGCCTTTGCAGGTGCCGCAGCTTTAGCGGCGGTTGTCTTCGCCGTTGCTTTTACAGCCTTAACTGTCTTTGCCGGTTTATCAGTTTCGACAGTTGTTTTCTTTTTTGTCGCCATTGAATACATCTCCTATAGGCAGTCAGGTTTGGTTAAGCCAAGCAAGTTTCCAAGCCTTGCATAATCGCCTTCTTTGGGAGGCGGCGGCCGATAAATACCATTTTTGTAGACGGCTTTGTGTCGCCCCAGGGCTTGCCCAGGTCAGCCGCCATCAGCATATGCACACCCTGGAAAATCATTTTCCTATCCGTACCTGTCATATAAAGCACCCCTTTATAGCGCAGCATATCCGGTCCGTAAACTTGGGTGAGCGTTCTCATGTAGTTGTCGAGCCGAGCCGGGTCAAACGGTCTGTCGGACTCGAATACGAAGGCAGCGATTTCGTCATCATGACGTGCATGATGATGGTGGTGGCCGCATTCGCAGTGATCGTGGTCATGATCCCCGCACTCACAGTGATCATCATGATCGTGATGATCGTGACAGCCGCAGGTGCAGCCGTCTTCATGATGGTGATGGTGCTCTCCCTCTTCATGAGCTTCTTTTAAGAAGTCGGGGTCCAATTCAAGAACGGAGTCGAGATTGAAGCCGCGAATGTCGAGAACTTCCTTAATATCGACATTTCCCATGTTGCACTCGACGATCGGTGCACGAGGGTTCATGTGATGAAGACGATCGGACAAATCCTCAATGACGGAGGGCGGAACCAAATCAACTTTGGAGAGGAGGATTCGATCGGCAAATCCGACCTGAGCCTGGGCAGGAGCCTGCTCATCCAATGTTCTCGGAGCGTTAACCGCATCCACAACCGTGATGACGCCGTCAACCATGTAGAACTGAGCGACTTCTTCATCCATGAAGAAAGTTTGAGCAACGGGGCCGGGGTCTGCAAGACCGGTCGTTTCGATGATGACGCGGTCAAAGTTGGCTTTTCCTTCCTTTTTACGCTCCATCAGACGGATGAGGTTTTCAGCCAGGTCGCCTCGAATGGTGCAGCAGATGCAGCCGTTGTTCATCGTAATGATTTCTTCATCTTCGCTTTGAACGAGAAGATCATTGTCGATGCTTTCTTCACCGAATTCGTTTTCGATGACGGCTATCTTTTGACCGTGTTCTTCAGTGAGAATACGGTTAAGAAGCGTTGTTTTACCTGCGCCCAAAAAACCGGTAATAATTGTGACCGGAATTAAGTCTTCCATAGCTCCTCCGAGCATTAATAATAGGTTCTAAATCACAAGCAACCATTAAGGGAAAATGGGTTATACAGCAACCCAGCCCAGATTGCAATAGTTTTTTTGAATTTCAAGAAGTTAAAAGGCAGAAAGTTTGAATTTTCTGCCCTTTTTGGTGCTAGACGGTGCCGCGCGAGAGAAGATGTAATCCCTTCAGATATTCACCCTCAGGGTGAGTCATCAGCAGAGGATGATCTATCCCCGCTCCGAGACGCTCCATCATCCAGGCTTCTACGCGCGAGTCGATGACAGCACCTGCCACGATTTTTTGGAACAGGTCGACGTCAATGGCGCCCGAGCAGGAGAATGTCAGGAGCTGTCCGCCCGGGGTCAGAATGCGAAGACCGTTGAGGTTGATGTCTTTGTAGGCGCGAGCTGCTTTGTCGACGTGGTGGTGGCTGGACGCGAACTTAGGAGGATCGAGAATGACAAGATCAAATTGTTCTCCTCTGTCGCGGAATTCTCGAAGTGCTTCAAAGACATTTGCTTCGATCCATTTCATCGAGCCGTCATCGAAACCGTTGCGTTTGGCATTTTCCTGAGCCATCTGCAGCGCGTCGGCAGAGGAATCGATGGACACGACCTCTTCGGCGCCCCCGGCTTTGAGCGCAAGGGAAAATCCGCCGGTGTAGCAGAAGCAGTTAAGCGCTCTCATGCCTCTGCCGTGCACGCGTTTGAATTCCTCAGCCAATCTGCGGGCCAAAGCTCGGTTATCGCGCTGATCAACGTAAAAGCCGGTTTTGTGGCCCATGCGAACGTCGACGCCGTACTTGATGCCGTCTTCTACGATTTCGATTTCCTGAGGCGGCTCTTCGCCCTCAAGGACCTCTTTGCGTTCCGGGAGACCCTCACGGGCTCGGGTAGCGGCGTCGGAACGGTCATACACCTGAGAGCAGCCGGTGTATTTCACCAATGCCTGACCGATCACAGAGCGCCAATACTCGACGCCTGCGGACTGAAACTGTGTGACGACCTGGTTGTTGTACTGATCAACAATGAGCCCGGGGAGGAAGTCGGCCTCTCCGAAAATCAGACGAATTGCGTTGGTGCGGGATCTCAGGCAGCTGCGAGCCTCGATCGCTGCTTTGACTCTGGCTTCAATCCAGGCGGCATCAATGACATCTTCTTCTTGGAAAGACCAGCAGCGGGCACGGAGCGCTGATTCGGGAGAATAAGCGCCCCAAGCTAAAAATTTCCCTTTACTGTCTTGAATCCTGACCGTCTCACCGCTCTTCGGTTTTCCCAGTACTTTGGAAACCCCGGTTGCATAAACCCAGGGATGACGGCGAAGGAGCGCACGTTCCTTGCCGGGTTTAAGGATGATCGTAGGAATTTGATTCGTCATGGAAATACTCAATTGATCAAAGGAGTTAATGCTGTTTCGGCAACCTTAGCTGCCATCTTTAAAAACTTAGGAGACGTGCCTCGTGTGAATTTCTTTTCATCCGCATCGCACAGGCAAATCATTCCGAATACGGTTCCGGTATGACCGCGCAGCGGAAGAATGAGAACGCCGCGTGTTTCAACGGGGTCGATCTTGAGCCAGTGGGCGACTTCGTCACCGTAATTTTCGCCTAAATAGAAATTTTCGATTGAACCCAAGGCAGCTTCCACGTCCGGCCCCAAGCGTTCTGCGAACGGGAAGAAAGAGAAGTTGGGTTTCACCGGCCACAGACGAAGCAGCCCGTGAGCGGCCTTAAATTCAGAAATGAAGAAGTTCAGGACGAGGTTAGGAATCTCAACCTGCGAATGGCAGGCGAGCAAATCGGTCGCAAAGCGAATTATTTCTTCGCTTTTTGCCTCTGAGTTAAGAGTCGCTTCCCAGAGTTTGCGCTCTTCCTCTCTAATTCGGCAGGAGGAAAGTGCGGCTTTTAACGCTTCGTTCTGACATTCCGCGGGCGTGCGGCCTCCGTCCGGCGATTGACCGGGCAGGCTGAGATGCAGGAAGAGATCCGGATGCCGTACAAAGAAATCAGGATTGGATCTTAAGTAGTCAATGACAAAGTCGACTACAGTTTGATTTTCGCTCATTTGATTTCAATCTCGCTGTCAAAAACGGTTACGGCCGGGCCGAAGAGTTCGACGTCTTCGCCTTCTCCTTCCCAAGATAAACGGAGATCGCCGCCTTTATTGTGGGTAAGAACCGGGGAACTCAGAGCTCCTAATTCAATCGAAGTGGCGACAGCAGCGCAGTTGCCAGTGCCGCATGCAAGCGTCTCGCCGGCGCCGCGTTCCCAAACTCGAACGTTGGCCTCATGTTCGGTAATCGGCTGAATAAATCCGACGTTCACTCGGCGGGGAAACGCCGGATGATTTTCGATAAAGGGGCCTAATTCTCCGACCGGTGCGGTCTCGATGTCGTCTGGGATAATGGTTACGTGCGGATTGCCCATTGAGCAGATAGAGAACCAAACCAGTTCACCTTTATAGCGGACCGCCCATTGTTTAAAGCCGCGGATCTCACGAGAGGGCAGTCCCTGCGGATTGAAAGGAAGGGAGGAAGGCTCGAAGGAAGGGGTGCCCATGGAGACACGCACCAGCCCGTCCTCTTTGAGTTCGAGCTCGATGATGCCCTTCATGGTCTTGGCACGGATACGTTTTTTATCGGTCAGGCCTTTGTTATAGACAAACTTTACGAAACAACGCGCACCGTTTCCGCATTGCTCGACTTCTCCGCCGTCGGCGTTAAAAATACGATATTTAAAATCAGCTTCCTCGGACTCTGCGGGCTCGACGACCAAAATTTGGTCGGCACCGATTCCGAAATGCCGATCGGCCAGGAAGCGCAGCTGCTGAGGCGTTAACGAGAAAGGTTCTTTGGTGCAGTCCAAGACAACGAAGTCGTTTCCGGCTCCATGCATTTTAGTGAATTTGATCTTCACGGCTCGCCCGATAAAAATAGTTAGACCTTACATTCTGACATTCTCTTTCCGACAATTAAAGGAAAGAGTCTCTTTTCTTCGGCGTTCTCAGAATCGTGTCTGTGAATTCCTCCGACAGGCGCCTGAGAATGAAATTCGCCGACCTCTCAACCGTACGCCTTTTAGAAGTCTCTATAAGTTAGCAGGCTTCATTTCGGGACAGCAGGCTGCCGCGTGAAAAATAAGGTAAATATTTAATAAACCGAAGGCTCTCCTTCCGGACGAGTCTTAAAGCGGCGGTGAGTCCACAGGTATTGATCCGGATGCTTGAGAATAAATTGTTCCAGTTCTTGATTTAGGCGCAGCGTATCGGCAGTAGCATCGTTTGTCGGAAAGTTCTCCAGAGGCTTAGATAAGTGCATGGTGTAGCCCTCGGGCGTGGTTTCCGCAATGCCCCAAATCACCTTGGCGCCGGTTAACTTTGCGAGCTTAGAAACCATGGGGAGCGTCGCAGCTTGGACCCCGAAAAACGGCACAAAAACAGAGTTGCGGGCTCCGTGGTCCATATCCGGAAGATAGTAGAAAGGCAGGGATGCTCTAAGCGCACGGATGACTTCTTTCATCGCCGAGTTGGACTTCGGGATGAGCACGGGATCGGAGAAGCGTTTTCTGGCGTCAAAAGCCCACTTATCCCAGACCGGATTTGATTGGGTCTGATATAGAGAGGCGCCGCGCACGAATGTGTTCATAGCGATACCGCCTGCATCCAAGCCGACAAAATGAGGAGCAACGATGATGACTTTATCGGTCTTGCAGAGGTCTTCAAATTGTTCTTTGCCTTCGAACTTAACCATTTCCAAAACCTGGGCTTCGGAGCCTTTTGCGAGAACGCTGTGATCAAGCGCGGCGCGGATAAGGTTGCGGAAGACGCCTTTTGCGGTATCGGCGCGTTTTTGTTCGGACCACTCCGGGAAGCAGAGACGAAGGTTCGTCAGAGCAATCTTTCTGCGTCTTGCAAGCACATACCAGGTGACTGAGGCAAGAAAATTAGCTAAACGTGTGCGGCTTGACTGCTTCCAGCCGGCCATGCCGTTGACAAGCGCGACACAGGTCTTGGAGATGAGTAAATTCAGTGCGGATTTCTTTGCCATGGATCAAAATTAAGCTTCTGTAAACAAAAGGTTGCTAAATTCTCAAGCAAAGGACTTCTCCTGCTTGATAATCGCAAGTCAGAGGATTATAGTTCTACGTTCGCCGAGTTAAAGGACAACTTGCGGGGCGATTAACAAATTCCGCTAAAGCGTCCGGAAGATAGCTTCCGCGACGCTGCCTCCTATTGATGATTTTTAGAAAAATTTTCGGAGTCAGCTCTTATGAACAAGTCTGCAAAAGAATACCTTTTTACTTCGGAGTCCGTATCCGAAGGCCATCCCGATAAAGTCGCCGACCAAATTTCGGACGCCATTCTCGACGCTATCCTGGAACAGGATCCGACCGCTCGAGTTGCCGCTGAAACTCTGTGCACAACCGGCACGGTCATGCTCGCCGGCGAAATTTCGACCACCGCAAATGTGGACTACACCAAGATCGTTCGCGACACCTTGAAGCGTATCGGTTACGACGACAGCAGCTACGGTATTGACCATAAAGGCTGCGCCGTCTTGGTTGCTTATGACAAACAGTCTCCCGACATCGCACAGGGCGTCGATAAAGCTCAGGACGATCCGCTTGAAAAAGGCGCCGGTGACCAGGGTTTGATGTTCGGCTACGCCTGTGACGAAACAGACGCGCTGATGCCTGCTCCTATTTATTACGCTCACCGTCTGGTGGAACAGCAATCTCTGATGAGAAGAACCGGCGAGATGCCCTATCTTCGTCCGGACGCTAAGAGCCAGGTGACGATGCGTTATGTGGACGGCCGTCCGGTTTCCGTCGAAACCGTGGTTCTTTCCACTCAGCATGCCCCTGAAATGAGTGAAGGCGACAAGATGAAGCCCGAATTCGTTCAGGCAGTGATCGATAAGATCGTTCGTCCCGTGTTTCCGCCCGAAATGCTCAAGGACACGAAGTTCCTGATCAACCCGACCGGACGTTTCGTCGTCGGCGGACCTCAGGGCGACTGCGGTCTGACCGGCCGTAAGATCATTGTGGATACATACGGCGGTGCCTGCCCCCACGGCGGCGGTGCTTTCTCCGGCAAGGATCCCACAAAGGTAGACCGCTCTGCCGCTTATGCCTGCCGTTATGTTGCTAAGAACATCGTTGCCGCCGGCTTGGCAAAGCAGTGCCAGATTCAGGTTGCGTACGCTATCGGTGTTGCCAATCCTGTGAACATTACGGTTTACACAGAAGGTACCGGCGTCATTCCGGACGAAGAGATTGCCGAACTGGTCAGAGAACATTTCGATCTGAGACCGGCCGGCATTATTAAGATGCTGGATCTGCAGCGTCCGATCTACTCCAAGACTGCTGCTTACGGTCACTTTGGAAGAGAGGAACCGGAGTTCACCTGGGAGCGCACCGATAAAGCCCAAGCGCTTCGCAAAGTGGCCGGTTTAGCCTAATTTCTCCTTCAAATCAGTCCCCGGAGTCACGCTCGCGGGGACATTTTTTTATAAGATAAACAATTCGACTTCTTGCAGAAAAGGAAACAAGATGACAGTACGCGTTTTAACCGGTGTGACGCCAAGCGGCACACTTCATCTGGGAAACTACGTCGGCGCTATTCGTCCGGCGATCCAGAAAAGCCGGGCTGAAGGAACGGAAAGTTTTTACTTCTTGTCTGACTATCATGCTTTGATCAAGACAAGCGATCCGGATCGCGTTGAGAAGAGCCGTATTCAGATTGCCGCAACCTGGCTCGCCTGCGGACTGGATCCCAAACGCGTGCATTTTTATCGTCAGAGTGACCTTCCTGAGACGCTGGAGCTCAACTGGATTTTGAACTGTGTGACGTCTAAAGGCCTGATGAACCGAGCTCATGCCTATAAAGCGAAGGTCGAAGCCAACGAAGCCGCAGGCGAAGATCCGGACAACAACGTGACCATGGGACTGTTTTGCTACCCGATCCTGATGGCTGCGGATATTTTGATTTTCAAGGCTAATTTCATTCCTGTCGGCCGCGATCAGATCCAGCACATTGAAATGTGCCGAGACATCGCTACCCGATTCAATCAGATGTACGGAAACGGAGAGGAGATCTTTCCGCTGCCCGAAGCACTGATCGATGAAGACACGGCGATCCTCCCGGGATTGGACGGCCGCAAGATGAGTAAGAGCTATGACAACGTCATTCCTCTGTTCGAAGGCGGAGAAAAGGCTCTACGTGAAGCGATCATGAAGATCGTGACGGACTCAAAGCTTCCCGGAGAACCTAAGGATCCGGAATCGACTTCTCTTACCGCTATTTACGATGCGTTCGCAACGCATGAGGAAAGAAACGAATTCCGCAAAAAGCTGCAGGAAGGTCTCGGCTGGGGCGAAGCCAAAGAAATCGTTTTCGAAAAAATTAATTCCGAAATCGGTCCGATGCGTGAACGCTACGAAGCTTACATGAAAGAGCCGGAAAAGGTAGAGGCGATCCTTCGCGAAGGCGTTGAAAGAATTCGCCCGATGGCCCGGGCGCTCGTGGATCAGTGCCGTAATGCTGTGGGCTTAAGGACCTTCAAACCTCTGCAGGCAAAGAAGGCAGCCGTAAAGGCTAAGAAGAGCAAAGCCTCTCTGAAGCAGTATCGGGAAAAGGACGGACTGTTTTACTTCAAGCTCGTCAACGGCCAGGGAAAGACCTTGCTGACTGCCGGCGGCCTTCCTTCCGGTAAAGAGGTCGGCGCTCATCTCCAGAGCTTTAAAGCCTCCGGTCTCGGAGCGCTGAAGGATATTTTCTGCCAGCTCGATGCAGAAGCGACCGAGGCTGAAGTTCAGTCCGCACTTGACGAACTGACTCAGGAGTAATGGTTAGAAGCGGGAGAAACCTTTATCCGAGATGACAGCATTAAGCTTGGCGTCAAAGGACTGCGCTTCAAAATCTAAACTACAAAATTCGGAGAAGCAGATGCCGACGGTAAAGGGCTTCTCCGCACACGCAGAAAGGTAGCGGTCGTAGTAACCGGCTCCGTAGCCGAGCCGGTATCCGCCTTTATTTATGGCAATGCAGGGGACAAGCAGGAGCGGGGGCTCGAAATAAATATCCGATGTCGGTTCCGGTACATTGAAGCGTCCGATCTTTAGAGGCCGAGCAGTATCCCAAAATGCAAAACGCATGATTTTTCCCTCGGTCACCGGAAGAAAAACCTCACGATTTGAGTCTGCACTGAGCCATCTTTTTAAGACCTGGGAGATGTCAGGTTCGGAGCCGATAGGAAGAAATGCGCCGATTGTCTGTACCTCGACGGTATCCAAGAAAGAACCGAGGAAGCGGCATAAAGCACTGTTTAACTCCGCGCGTTTTGTCGGACTTAGGGCATTTCTCTCTTTTAAAACTCGGGCGCGTTCACTTTTCTTATCCATACTATGATCGATCCTGCAGTACCTAGGAACTAAGTTATGTCTCTCAAGAAATACATTGTAGGCGGTTGGGTAAGAGACAAGCTGCTGACGGAGCTTGGACACCCCATGCAGAGCAACGACAAAGACTGGGTCGTCACCGGGGCGACGCCGGAAGAGATGCTCAAATTAAAGTTTGTTCCCGTCGGTAATGATTTTCCTGTGTTTCTGCATCCGAAGACGCACGAGGAATATGCCCTTGCGAGGACAGAGAGAAAAAGCGGGCACGGGTATAAAGGCTTTACTTTTTTTACTGATTCGTCCGTCACGCTGGAGCAGGACCTTCTGCGAAGGGACCTGACCGTCAACGCAATGGCGATGGATGAAGAGGGACACCTCATTGATCCTTATGGCGGTTTTGAGGATTTAAAAAAAGGCCTTCTGCGACATGTCAGCGCTGCATTTGAAGAAGATCCTCTGCGGATTTTGAGAGTGAGCCGTTTTCGAGCAAAGCTGCCGTGGTTCCGAATCGCTGAAGAAACCGAGACGATGTTGAGGCGCATGGTAGAAAGCGGCGAAGTGGATGCTCTGGTGCCCGAGCGTGTCACTGCTGAGATTCGTAAGGCGCTGAAGGAGACGAAGCCCTCGGTCTTCTTTGACGAACTTGAAGCGAACGGCTTTATGGGTCGGGTCTATCCGGAATGGAAGCAAACGGACTTTTCCCGCAGTCTGCTTGACAGCTTAGCGACGGGTTCTTCCGAAGAAGAAAAATTTGCAGCTTCGGTTGCGTCCGTAGATCCGGACAAACTTCCGGCTTTGCTGGAGGCGCTCCGAATGCCTAAAAAGCTGACGGAGTTTGCAATTCTTTTCTCAGAAAGCCTGCGAGACGGTTTTGAAAAAGCTGCTGACGGCAAAGAAGTGCTTTCCGTTCTTCGCCGTAAGGACGCGCTGCGTCGGCCGGAGCGGTTTGCTCAGCTTTTGCTCCTGCTTAAAACAGCTCATCGTATTGATTCAGAGGGAAAATGGCTGGCGTCTGCCGAGGCGGTTCGATCAGTTGACTTTAAGTCGATTTCGGCGAGCGCAGCGGATAAATCTCGGATTCCTGCGTTAATAGAAGAAGCCTCGGTTCGAGCCATTAACGAGGTATTAGATAAACTTGCCGATCAGCATTAGTACCACGGCGATGAGAATGGTGCTTGCTAATGGGATTTGGATCGGATGGCCGAAAATCTTGAAGTTAAGATCTCCGGGCAGTCGCCCGATTCCAAGCTTCTGAAGCCATGGAATAGCAGAAGTAAGGACGCAGAGTCCGATGAAAATAGTCAATATCCAGCGCATGGAAAGATTTTGACACATTAATAAGGAATAGAGGAAGTTCAAAGTGGATTTGGATCCGATGCTTATTTCTGGAAAATATTGGAAGATCAAACTGAATCGCTACGAAACGAAGGCTCGGATCGGTGCGTATCAGCACGAGAGACTTCTTCCTCAAAGATTAAGATTGAACGTCTCCGTGTACGTGGAGAAGGGGGCGGCGCCGGTCAATGAGCTCTCGGAAGTTTTTAACTACGACAGAATCATTGAAGCCATCGAAACAGTTGTTCAGGGAGGCCACATTGATCTGCAGGAAACCCTGTTGGAGAGAACAGCCGAACGCCTGCTGGCATGCCCCGAAGTGGCTGCAGTTCAGATCGGCAGCGAGAAACCCGATGCATATTCAAAGCATCTTCAGTGCCATCCAGTGCAGGGGCAAAACCGCCTTCATCTCCTACGGCTGTGCT
>URYO01000017.1 GCA_900552195.1 uncultured Sutterella sp.
GATTACCGCGGCGGATAAAAGTTTCCAAAACCAATGAATCTTAAGCAGCAAAACACCGCTGCAAACCACATAAACTGCCAGAATGAGGCTCGGCCAAAACAGGAACATTTTCTCGTAGAGTTGTTAGTTCAAATCTTTTAGATTTTAGAAAACGATCCGTCGAAAAAAGAAAACTTAATTCAAGGATATTTGCTTAATTTTGTTTTTTCCGGCTCGAAAAGAAGCCTTTCTGCTGTTGGAAAGATCGTGACTGAGTACAATTAACCGCTAACCAAACAAGAGAAAGTTCTATGGATATTCGTAAGTTACAGAGAGTGATCGTTAACGCCCTTGAAGACGTCAAGGCACAAGATATCAAGATTTTCAACACCTCTAAGCAGACCGCTTTATTTGAGCGCGTCATTGTTGCAACCGCCAACTCTAATCGTCAGACTCGCGCTTTAGGCCACCATGTTTTCATGGAAGTTAAGGAAAACGGCGGAGACGCCGTCGGCATCGAAGGTCTGGAGACCGGCGAATGGGTTCTGGTCGACTGCGGAAGCGCCATCGTTCATATCATGCAGCCGGCTCTTCGTGCTTATTACAACCTTGAGGAACTCTGGGGCAGCCATCCCGTCCGTATGAAGCTTCTTGAGGATGAAAACAAAGAAGATTTTGAGTAATCAATTACTATGAAAATTTCCGTCGTTGCTGTCGGCCTTAAAATGCCCAAATGGGCTGATGAAGCATGCGAAGACTATCTGCATCGCTTTCCGTCGGATTGGAAGCTCGAATTAAAGACCGTCAAAGCCGAAGACAGGAACACGCGCACCATCCCGAAAGTGATGCAGGCCGAAGCGGAAAGGATTCGAGCCGCCCTGCCGAAGGATGCCATCAAGGTCATAATGGATGAGCGCGGCGCAGACCCGACCAGCACTAAGCTCGCCCAACAAATCAACTGCTGGGGCGACCAGGGACGCCCAATCGCCTTCATCATCGGGGGCGCCGACGGTATCGATCCGGGACTCAAAGCCGAGGCTGACTTTACGCTTCGCCTCTCTTCCCTGACCTTGCCGCACGCGATGGCTCGCGTTTTGCTCTTAGAGCAGATCTACCGCAGCTGGTCCCTTCTCCACAACCACCCCTATCATCGGGCTTAAGTTATGGTTTTCTATCTTGCCTCCAAGTCGCCGCGCAGACGGGAGCTTTTGAAAGATGCGGGCTTTGACTTTGACATTCTTCTAAGCAAAACATCCGACTCCGTCAACGAAGACGTCCTGCCCGGCGAATCTCCCGAGGACTACGTGGCGCGCGTCACACGCGAAAAGGCTAAGTGGGGCCGCAAAGTGGCGGAAACCGAACGCGATCTGCTGCTTCCCGTCCTTGCCGCTGATACCACGGTTGCGTTAAACGGCAAGATTTACGGCAAGCCGGCAAACGAAAAGGAAGCCTTTGAGTTCCTCAAAGATTTCTCGGGTCAAACACACGAAGTTCTGACTGCAGTATGTTTGGTCGATAAAGGCGGAAAGCCAAGAGAAACTCTGACTAAGACGTTTGTCACCTTCCGCCCGCTCACCGACGAAGAAATCAACTCCTACATTGCCTCCGGAGAACCTTTTGATAAGGCCGGCGGTTACGGGATCCAGGGATTAGCCGGTCAATTCGTCGAAAAAGTCGAAGGTTCTTACAGCGGCGTGATCGGTCTGCCCGTTGACGAAACCAAAGCCCTCCTTGCCGAAATCGGCGTCCGGCCTCATTAAATTCCTGCAAAAGAGGTTACAGCCTTTTTGACGCTTAGAATGGCTGAAAAAAGGCTGAATTCTTATGACCTCTACCGCGAAATACAAAACTTCCGCACCTAATAAACCAAAAAGCTACTGGGATCTGTTTTGCTCTTTTACGCTGATGGCTATGCAGGCCTTCGGCGGTTCGACCGCTATCGCGCAGCAGTTCTTAGTCGACCAAAAGAAATGGCTCACGCAGTCCGAGTTTCTTGACCTCCTCACGGTTTCTCAAGTCCTTCCGGGACCCAACATCATGATTTTGACCATCGTGGTGGGCGACCGACATTTCGGATGGAGAGGCGCACTTGCCTCTTTCCTCGGCATGATTACGCTTCCGGCAACGCTCATGCTCTCCGTCTTTGTCTTCTATCAACAGTACGCAGAGAACAAATGGGTATCCGATGCTCTGGTCGGTATGGCCGCATCTGCCTCAGGGATGGTGGCCGGCGCCGCTATGAAGCTTCTTTACAACTGCAAAGAAAATATCATCACGCCGCCGGTCTGGATTTTTGGCTTGGTCATCACATTCATCACCGTCGGCATGCTGAAGATTTCCATGGTCTACATTCTGCCGATTGTCGGTATTCCTCTCTCCTTCTGGGCGTGGTACCGATTCATTAAGGAAAGGAGCGCTCGGTCATGACACCTGCCTTATTTGCCGGACTATTCTTCCACTTCATGCTGCTTTCGCTGATCGCGATCGGCGGCTTCATGGCTACGCTCCCCGGCATGTACTCCTACCTTGTGGATACGGCAGGACTGCTGACGCCGGAGACCTTTGCCAAGACGGTTGCGTTCGGCCAGTCCCTGCCAGGCCCGAATGTACTGGTTGCGGCAGTGCTTGGCTGGGCAGCCGCCGGTCCTTTGGGTGCGCTCGCTACTTTCGGCGGAACTTCCATTCCTTTCTCGCTGATTGCCGTTCTTGCGGGAAGGTATATTCGCGAGCACGCTTCCTCGGTTTTCGTTAAGTCCTATAAAGCCGGCATGGCGCCGGTTGCCGTCGGGCTTTTATTTGCCACTGCTTATCTTCTTTTGGGAAACCAGCTTGATAACTGGCATGTGTGGGCCTGGGCCGGCGCCGTCACAATTATTGTTTGGAAAACCCATATTCCCCTCATTCTTTTAATTATGATTGGGGGAGTTATGGGACTATTAGGCTGTTTTTAGGAGGATTCAATGTCTCGTTATGTGTTAACGATCCAATCTCACGTTGCATACGGTTTTGTCGGTAATTCTGCCGCCGTTTTCCCGCTGCAGCTTTTGGGTTTTAGTCCGATCGTTGTCAACACGGTTGAATTTTCCAATCATACGGGCCACCCGACGTTCCGAGGTCAGGTTTTTACTGCCGAGCTCATCCGCGACATTATTCTCGGCATTCGGGAACGCGGTCTCATACCCAAGATCGAAGGGCTGCTTTCAGGATATTTGGGTGACGCAAGCATCGGCAAAATTGTCTTAGAGTTAGCAACTGAAATCAAAGCGGCCAATCCCAACGCTGTTTGGCTGTGCGACCCGGTGATGGGCGACACGGATACCGGTGTTTTTGTCCGTCCCGATATCCCGCAATTCATGAAGGAACATTTCCTCAACGGGTTGGCTGATATGACAAAACCAAATCAGTTTGAACTGGAACTGCTGAGCGGACGAAAGATGAGAAGCCGCCAGGAGGCAGTCGACACAGCGCGGGAGTTGTTCACGGACAAGGGTTGCCGTGTTACGTTTGTGACAAGTCTGCTGACACCAGACGTTCTTGCAGGCACAGTCGAGACCTTAGCCGTTACCAAGGATGATGCCTGGGTCGTCAGAACACCTCTTGTGGAACGAAAACCGACGCCTAACGGACAAGGCGATACCTTCTCATCCGTCGCTTTAGGCACTTACCTCAAAACAAAGTCAGCCAAAGACGCTTTAGAAGCTGCCGTCAACACACTTTACGGATTAGTTTCTCATATGGACAGCGGTGCTCTTGATCTTCCTCTCATTGATGAGCAGCGTCAGATCCTCAGTCCTGAACATCGTTTCGAAGCTGTTAGCTGCTAGCTCAAAATTTTCATCGCTCTAAAAGCTTCCATCTCGGAGGCTTTTTCTTTGCGTCCGTTGTGAGGCTCTCACGCGCTAGTGAACATCGCCTCCTTCCTATAATCAAAACACTTTGTTTTGTGAGGCGTATTATGTCTGTTGCTGTTTTTCCTCTCGGCCCCTTAGAAACCAATTGCTATATCGTTAGCTACGAAGGCCAAGCTGTTGCAATTGATGTCGGCGGAGACCCCGCTCCCGTGAGCAAATATCTCAAAGAACACGGGTTAGAGCTGAAAGCAATCTGCATCACGCATATGCACTTTGACCATCTTTATGGCGTTGCCGCTTTAGCTGCCGAAACGCACGCTACGGTCTATACGCCGGAAAAAGATAAAGTCATCGCTTCCACAGTTCTTGGGCAGGGCGGATCTTCTGGCTTTCCTGCTGTCCCTAAATTTGAATCCGTCAGCATTGAGCCGGGAAATAAGACAGAGTTTGCCGGACTTGAATGCAAAGTTTTGAGTGTTCCCGGACACACACCGGGCTCTGTGGCTTATTACTTCAAGAAAGAAAAGTGCGTCTTTGTCGGCGACACGCTTTTCTTAGAATCCATCGGCAGAACGGACTTCCCGTTCTCCAGTCATGAACAGCTTGTGACATCGATCCGCTCCGAGCTCTTCTCTTTGCCGGATGACACAATTGTCTATCCGGGCCACGGACCTGAGACCTCCATCGGCTACGAGAAAGAGCACAACGCCTTCCTGTAATCGAAAAATTCTCGCCTGTCAGCAGACAGCTACTCTGCCGGCAGGCGTTTGTTTTTCCTAAGAGCCCACTTTTTCAAAATATATTCCAGAAGAATAGGTTGTCGCGTGCAACGTAACTTTTGGATTTTTGCTTGCTGAGACTCAGAAATACGCAGGCACAAAAAAACCGCTCAGACTTTCTCATCCAAGCGGCTTGTTGCAACCTTATCTAGCTTGCTACTTCACATCAGGTGCAGACACCGGAGTGATGACATCTTCTTCAAGCTGCCATTTGCCGTTGTCTTTAACTCCGAGCAGCTGGATTTCAAAAATCAATGTTGCATTCGGAGGAATAACAGAACCGGCGCCTCCGTCGCCATAGGCTAACTGAGACGGAATGAACAGACGGCGAACACCCCCGACCTTCATGCCGGCAACGCCGCGGTCCCAGCCCTGGATAACATAGCCTGCTCCGAGCGGGAATTCAAAAGGTTCTTTGCGGTCAACGCTGGAATCAAACTTTGTGCCGTCTTCGAGCCAGCCTGTGTAATGAACACGAACGAGCTCACCAGGCTTGGCCTCTGCACCTGTACCGACTTTGACGTCCACTATCTTTAAATCTTGTAAATCTTGAGTGTCAATACCAAACATCGTTATCGCCTCCTATTGGCGCTTCACTAGTGATTCTTGGATTTTATGCTCACTTGGTTCCCCCTATTGGTCTAATCCCTCAGATTGAGAACTGATTCCGCACTACACTCCCACAGATTCAAAGAGGACTAATTGAATGTCGAATTCTTTTAAGACACTTGGGTTTGCACCCCAATTAGAAAAGTTAATCGAAGCCAACGGCTTTACGTCGCCGACTCCGATTCAAATGAAAGCCATCCCGCTCGTTCGACAGGGATACGATCTTTTGGCTGCAGCTCAGACCGGCACCGGTAAAACGGCTGCTTTTGTTCTGCCCATGCTGCAGAAGATGATAGAAGAACCGACGCTTTATCAAAAGCGCGTTCCTCGTGTTTTAGTACTGACTCCTACCCGAGAGCTTGCCGCGCAAGTCGGAGAAACTATTCTTTCTCTGGGCAAAGACCTCGGCGTACGCTCTGCCGTCGTTTTCGGCGGTGTGGGCATCAACCCGCAGAAGGCCGCCATTGCCAAAGGGCTGGATTTCTTAGTTGCGACACCGGGTCGTCTGCTCGATCTCATGAACCAGGGTTTTGCAGGTCTCTCTAAGACGCACATTCTGATTCTGGACGAAGCCGACCGTATGCTGGATATGGGCTTTCTCCCTGACTTAAAGCGCATTCTGAAGGCGCTCCCGCCGGATCGCCAAACACTGCTCTTTTCCGCAACGTTCTCACCTGAAATCAAAAAGCTCGCTTCCGAATTCTTGAATAAGCCTGAGTCCGTCGAAATCGAACGAAATAAGGACTCCTCTCTTGTTCGCCAAACGCTTTACAGAGTTCCGAAAGCTAATAAACACACTGTCCTTCGCGACCTTATCGTCGACAACCAATGGGATCAGGTTTTGGTCTTTACCAGAACCAAATACGGCGCAGATAAGCTGGTTCGCCATCTGCTCAAAGACGGTCTGGTTGCCAAAGCCATTCACGGCGATAAATCTCAGAGCGCCAGAACGACAGCACTCAGAGAGTTCAAAGAGCACAAGCTTCCTATTCTCGTTGCCACTGACATCGCTGCCCGCGGCTTAGATATTGAAAAGCTTCCTCAGGTCGTCAACTACGAACTGCCGCAGCAAGCAGAAGACTACGTTCACCGTATCGGCAGAACGGGACGCGCAGGAGAAGCGGGAGAAGCTTATTCTCTGGTTTCTCCGGAAGAGTTGCCGCAGCTGGCTGCGATCGAAAAGTTCATCAAGAAGCCGCTGCCTTTGTCTGACTTCCCGAGACTGGATTACTCCGATTGGAAGGTTTCTGCTCCGACAAAGCCTCAGAACAAAAACCGCAGACCCGGACCAAGAAGAAACGGACCGGCCGGCTTCAAACGCTCCGACGGTAAACCGTCTGTCCGTCGCAGAACCGCCCGTGGGCAATAGCTATGCATTGCACGGCTTTTCCCGTTTGCTAGAGCAATAACTTTTAGGCGGCCTCGGGAGTTTTTCCTCGGTCGCCTTCTTATAATCGGACAAGGATACTTGTTTTGTCTATGACCGAAGCCTGACACTTGCGCCGCTTCGGCCGATTTTTTAATGTGGTTGTTTATGCAAACTCCGAAATTAAACGAAGTGAAGCAACAAGCCGGTTTTTCTTTGGAAGACATCAATATTGAAGGTTTCGCGCCGATGCCTTCACCGGCTGAGATCAAAAAGATGGCGCCTCTTACCGAAGCTGCTGCCGAGAACGTCAACAAGAGCAGAAATCAAATCAAGCAGATTTTGACGGGAGAAGATAACCGTTTGATGGTCATTACCGGTCCCTGCTCCATTCACGACCCGAAGGCGGCCCTGGATTACGCTCAGCGTTTGGCCGAACTCTCAGAACACATCTCAGAGACAATCTTCCCGGTCATGCGCGTGTATTTCGAGAAGCCTAGAACGGTCGTCGGCTGGAAGGGGTACATCAACGACCCGGACATGAACAACTCTTTCAATATGGCAAAGGGTATGCTCAAGGCCCGTGAGCTCATGATCAAAATCAATGAGATGGGTCTGGCTGTTGCGACCGAAGCATTGGACCCGTTCGGTCCGCAGTACTTGGGCGAACTCGTCAGCTGGTATGCCATCGGTGCGCGCACAACCGAAAGCCAAACCCACAGAGAAATGGCGAGCGGTCTGTCCGCTCCGGTCGGTTTTAAGAACGGCACCGACGGCCTTCTGGACAGCTCGATTAACGCCGTTAAAGCCAGCCGCCAAAGCCACTACTTCTTGGGTATCTATGAAAACGGCCAAAGCTCCATCATCAAGACCAAAGGCAATCGCTACAGCCACCTGGTGCTCCGCGGAGGCGGCGGACGTCCGAACTTTGATACCGTGAGCGTGATGCTGGCCGAGAAAGCCCTCAAGGATGCCGGCGTCGACTCCCGCATCGTTGTCGACTGCTCGCACGCCAACAGCATGAAAAATCCCGACCTGCAGCCCTTCGTTTTGAACGACTGCATTACCCAGATTGTCAGTGGCAACAAATCGATTTGCGGCGTCATGCTGGAGAGCAACATTAACGCTGGCAATCAAAAGATTCCTGCCGATCTGTCTCAGCTTAAATACGGTGTCTCCGTCACCGATGCCTGCATTGACTGGGAAACCACCGAACATGCGTTGCGCATGACCAATCGCCGCCTTTTGGATAAGAAATTAAATGGTGAGTAAACGCTTACTTTTGACTACTGCAGCGCTTGCTGCGTTGGCCTTAGCAGGATGTTCTTCCACGGGACCGCATTCTGCCTTTACTCCGCACGTCGATCGCGCCGGACTTGACCCGCTGCTGGATGCTCCTTTGCGTACAGAAACGGTATGCAAGGGTGCGGGACTTTTTACCGCCGGCACCAAACTCGGCGGATTCTCGTTTGAATGCCCCGACCTGGACGTCGTTGCAACGTTGAACGAACTGCGCGACGCCGGCTGGCGCGTTGAGAAGATGCACATCGGCCGCCAGACAATTGAAAACGACGAAAGCGGCACTCCGCTCTCGGCAACGATTCGCAAAGTTTATTAATTTTCCATTGCGGAGGCTTCAGTGAACTCCTCTATCAGCAGCAGAGTGTCTGCATTACGTGTTTTTTTGAAAGATCACTGTCTCAACGGCTGGATCGTCCCGACGGCAGACCCTCATCTTTCCGAATACGTGGATGAACACTATGCCTTCCGCAAGTGGCTTTCGGGCTTCACGGGCTCTGCAGGATCTCTCTTAGTGACTCAGGACGCCGCAGCGCTTGTCACCGACTCCCGCTACTGGGTTCAGGCCGAGCAGCAGCTCGAGGGCTCCGGCATTGAACTCGTTAAACTCAACCAAGGCTACGCCGCGGAGTCTGCCGACTGGTTTGCCGCGCACTTGATGGCCAACGACTGTGTCGGCATCAACTCCGAATTGATTTCCGGCAAAGACGCCAAGAATTACGCCCGAGTTTTTGCCGAGAAACATCTTCATCTCTCGCTGGTTCGTCAGACGCCCGAAGAAACCATCTGGGAAGAAAGACCGGAACGCGCTGAAAAGCCGATCTTTGACCATACAGTTTCCCCGCGAAACCGAGAACAGAAACTTACCGCTCTGCGTGAGGTTCTCAAAAAAGAAGGTGCGGACTATCTGCTTACTTCGAAGCTCGACGATATCGCATGGATTTTTAACCTCCGCGGATCCGACGTTCCAAACAATCCCGTCTTCTACGCCTACGCCTTGATTCCGTCCAAGGGCACTGCAACGCTTTTCATTAACGAAGAGAAAGTCCCTGCCAATCTGAGAGAGTTATTGTTCCGGAACGGTGTTGCTTTAGCTCCTTACCATTGTGTCGGCAAGACGCTCGCCTCTCTTTCCTCAGGAACGGTGCTGGCTGACCCGGAAGAAATCAATGCGTCTTTGCTGTCTCACCTGCCGGAGCAGATCACTCAGCTGGAATTGCCTAATCCTATTGAACGCATGAAAGCGCTCAAGACGCCCGAAGAGATCAATCTGATATCTGACGCCATGATCAAAGACGGTGTTGCCTTGGTGCGATTCTTTGCCTGGCTCGATCGCAATTTGGGCAAAGAAGAAATGACGGAACAGTCCCTCGCCGACAAGCTCCTTTTCTTCAGAAAATCTCTTCCGGGATATATTTCTCTGAGCTTTGAAACCATCTCTGCATTCGGCTCCAACGCCGCACTCCCCCACTATCAACCCGATAAGTCCGGAGGCGCCCAGATTAAGGGTAACGGCTTCCTTCTCATTGATTCCGGAGCTCAATTTCCCGAAGGTACAACCGACATCACCCGCACAAAATTGATCGGGAAAGCAACCGATCTGATGAAAGAAGATTACACCGCCGTATTACGGGCAAACATACGTCTTGCGATGGCCGTATTTCCCGACGGTATTTCTTCACAATTATTAGATCCCTTAGCGCGTGAACCGATCTGGCAACATTTTGCTAATTTTGGGCATGGAACGGGCCACGGCGTCGGATTTTTCCTTAATGTTCACGAAGGGCCGCAGAGGATTAGTTACCCGCGGATAAGCCCTCGTTCCGATGCGTTTATCTCGAAAGAGACAGCAATGTCCGAAGGCATGGTGACCAGTGATGAACCCGGTATTTATCGTCCCGGCCGCTGGGGTATCCGCATTGAAAATTTAGTGGCGACCGAATTCGCAGAAGAAAATGAATTCGGACGTTTCTTGAAATTCAAAACACTAACTCTTTGTCCGATAGACCTTTCTGCCGTCATTCCGGAAAGGCTGCAGCCCGACGAAAAGAAATGGCTGAACGAGTACCACACTCTTGTCCGTCAGAAGGTGCTCCCGCACATTCATGACGAGCGCACCATTGTGTGGCTCGTATGGAACACAAGAGAAATTTAAAACATGACCACAGAAAAAGTTAGTTTGAAACACTGGCTGGAAACGCGCTGGCGCGGAACACTTATGGCCGTCATTATCGGCGCTGCCTCACTATTCGTCTCTGAGCACTACGGCGGTCCTGCTGTTTTGTTCGCTTTGTTAATCGGTATGGCTTTCCACTTCCTCTCAGAGGACCGGAGAACGCTTGCCGGTATTCATTTTTGCTCCACAACCGTTCTCCGATGGGGCGTAGGCCTATTAGGTGCCAAAATCACCGCGAGCCAGCTGGGACTCCTGTCTCCGGCCCTGCTTGCCATGATTATCGGCGGTGTGTTTGCCACACTACTCTTCGGCGCTTTCATTACCCGTTTTTCTAAGTGGCCGCTTACCGAAGGCACACTGGCTGCCGCCTCTACCGCTATTTGCGGTGCGTCTGCCGCTATTGCCTTAGCTGCCACATTCAACCATAAGCAGTTAAGAGAGCAGGCTCTGCTTGCTATCGTGGTCACGGTTACCGCCCTGTCCACCCTCGCTATGGTTCTTTATCCGTTCATCTCCGGATGGTGCGGCTTTGACCACATCGATGCCGGCATCTTCTTAGGCGGTACCATTCACGACGTTGCACAGGTCGTGGGCGCCGGCGCCATGATCGGGCCGGACGCACTGGAAATCGCGAGCTTGACAAAGATGATTCGTGTCGCTCTTCTGATCCCGATCCTCATCATCTTCATGTTTGTCTTTTCCTCTAAGGCACATCGCACTGAAGAAGAGAAAGCCAAGCCCTGGTACAAGAACATTCCGATGTTCCTGCTCGGCTTCATCGCTCTGGCCGCTTTGAACTGCACTGGAATTATTCCGACGAATGTCTCCAACACACTCGGCGAAATCTCCAGACTGTTCATTTTGATCTCCATTTCCGCCCTAGGCTTAAAGACTTCTTTGGGCAAACTTAAGGAAGTCGGCTGGACACCGATCGTTCTGATGAGCATCGATACCGTCTTCCTCCTGCTGTGGGTCATCATCGGAATCTTCCTGATCCGCGGCTAACTTAGTGCTTTAGTTTCATCTTTCTTCTTAGGACTCGGTTCGCTAGAATCGAGTCCTTATTTTTTGCCTATTTCCTCCGGCACTCCTGTCTGCCGAACTGCCCGCTCATGACCGTATTGAAAATCCTCTATCAAGATGATGATCTTGTCGCCGTCTCAAAGCCAGAAAAGATGCTGACACATCGAACGGAGATTGCGAACGGCGACACTGAATTTGCTCTGCAGCTTCTGCGCGATCAAATCGGACGCCGCGTGAATCCTGTCTACCGTCTTGACCGCGGCACTTCGGGCGTTTTGTTATTCGGCCTTAACAGCGAAATCGTTTCGGCGCTTAGTCAGCAAACTCATGAAACTTTCCATAAACGCTACTACGCAGTCGCACGCGGCTGGACACCGGAAGATATTGAAATCCGCCATGCACTAAAGCCCCCGGTTGATCCCTACCTGAGAGTTCAGAAGACAGAAGCTCAAGACGCGCTCTCTTATCTTCATAAATTGGCAGAAGCCGAGGTACCCGTTCCTTCGGGAAAATTTGATACCACCCGCCTCTCCTTAGTTCTTCTAGAACTCGCTACCGGCAGGCGTCATCAGCTGAGACGACATCTCAAACATCTCGCACATCCGATCATCGGAGATGCGACTTACGGCAAAGGGCCTCTGAACCGCGCTCTTGCGGAGTATTTCGGCGGAGATCGTCTCCTTCTCCACTGCGGCCGAATCAGCTTCATCCATCCTCGGACTCAAAAACGACTCACCATTAAAGACCAGCCGAGCGGCCTTATGCTGCAGATCATTGAGCGTCTCAGATGGGGTAATTCTTTGCATGCTTCTTATTGTAAAGAATGGCATTTATTTGATTATTCAGATATTTTGCTAAAATAATGTCTGAAGAAGACCTTAATACTTTTAAGCCTTGAAATTAAAAGGCTTTGCGTTCCCACTCGCCGCAAATAAAACGGGAAATATTTGCGAAATCTTTTAAAAGAATGGGATTTATTTTTGTTTTAGATGGTTTTGAGTCGTATACTGAGTCGATCAAACCTCGTTTAGGAGAACTTATAAAAATGAAGCACGGAAAACTTGTCACTTCCATTTTGGTTTTATCCTTAGCTGCTGTGACTGCTGCATTTGCCAGCATGGCAGAAGCCCGCTCCTTAGAACAAATTAAGGCCTCCGGCGAACTCTTAGTCGGTTCTACCGGCGATTACAAGCCGATGAGCTACCTCAACAAAGAAACCGGGAAATACGAAGGCTTTGACGCAGAAATGGCACAGTCCCTGGCTAAGTACCTCGGCGTCAAACTCAAATATGTTCCGACAACTTGGAAGACCTTGCAGGCCGACACGATGGCCGATAAGTTTGACGTTGCCATGAGCGGCATTACCGTCACAGACGCTCGTAAGAAAGTCATGACCATGTCCGACGGTTATCTCACCTTTGGCAAGACGATTCTCGTCACTAAGAACAAGGCCGGTCAGTTCAAAGAATTGAACGACGTCAACCAGCCGACTGTTCGTGTCATGTACAACCCGGGCGGCACAAACGAAAAGTTTGCCAAGGAAATGACTCCGAAAGCTCAGCTCATGATGCATGAGCACAACGCCGAGATTCCGGGCTTGGTCGGTGAAGGCAAAGCCGATGTAATGATCACCGAAACGATGGAAGCTCGCCGCTACGCCAAGGACAATCCTAAAGTTGCTGCTCCTTTAGTCGACAAACCCTTCACAGAAAACCACTTCGGCGTTCTGATGAAACAGGGTTACCCAAAACTTGAAGCTGCCGTAAACGACTGGATGAAGACCATCAAGGCCAACGGCACCATGGCTAAGTGGGAAGATCAATACATCAAATAATCGCTATTTGAAGCATTAGCCAACTCCAGCGGCTTTTTATTATTTAAATGATCCCAGATGGTATTGGCACTAAACGAAGGATATTTCTTTTTTTC
>URYO01000018.1 GCA_900552195.1 uncultured Sutterella sp.
GAGACGGAGCCAACCAACATCCGTCACAAACCATGCTAGACCTCTACTCCATATACAAAACACAGGGAACGCTTGAACGTTTAAACCTAATCGGCACCACCGCCGAGGACCTTCAAGCTCGCACGGAAGAGCTGCGGAGGTATCTTTGACTACGACCAGAAAGAGCGTCGTTTAGAAGAAGTCAATCAAGCCCTTGAAGACCCGAGCATATGGTCTGATCAAGAGCGTGCTCAGCAGCTGAGCAAAGAAAAGAAACGTCTTGAAGACGTTGTCCTTACCATTAAACACCTGACTACCGGCCTTTCCGATGCTTTGGAATTATTTGAAATGGCCAAAGAAGAGGACGATGACGCCTCTTTGGAAGCGGTAGAAGCCGATATCAGCAGCCTCAAAAAAGAGGTCGAACATCTCGAATTCCAGCGCATGTTCAATCAGGAACATGACGAGGCTAACTGCTTCCTGGAAATTCAGGCCGGCGCCGGCGGAACCGAAGCGCAGGACTGGGCCAGCATGCTTGAGCGTATGTACATCAAGTTTGCGGAACGCCAAGGCTTTAAGCCTGAGATTGTTGAAGAAACCGAAGGCGATGTGGCCGGCATTAAAGGCTGCACGATCAAAATCACAGGCGACTATGCCTACGGCTGGCTCAGAACCGAAACCGGTATTCACCGCTTAGTTCGCAAGAGCCCGTTCGACTCCAACGCACGCCGCCATACTTCTTTTGCTTCTGTGTTCGTCGTTCCCGAAGTCGACGATTCTTTTGAAGTTGAAGTCAATCCGGCCGATCTGCGTATTGACACGTTCCGAGCCTCCGGCGCCGGCGGTCAGCACATTCAGAAGACCGACTCTGCCGTCCGTATCACGCATATTCCGACCGGCATTGTCGCAGTCAGCCAGACCAGCCGAAGCCAGCATCAGAACAAGGAAGAGGCAATGACGATTCTGAAGAGCCGTCTTTATGAAGCCGAACTCCGTAAGCGGCAGGCTACTCAGCAGGCCTTGGAAGACAACAAGAGCGATATCTCCTGGGGTCATCAGATCCGTTCTTACGTGTTGGATCAGTCCCGCGTCAAAGACCTGCGTACCAATGTAGAAACCGGCAACACCACTGCCGTTTTAGACGGTGCCTTGGAACCCTTTATCGAGGCCAGCCTCAAGCAAGGAGTTTGAGCGTGAAGACTCTAACCATTATTACCGGGGCCTCCAAAGGGCTCGGCTTTGAATTAGCCCGTCAGTCGCTTAAGGCCGGCGACACCGTCGTTACGATGGAACGCCGCCCGTCAAAAGCACTGGTTGAAGAAGCCGACAAACTCGACTGCAATTTCATCCAGTTCACAGCGGACCTGCTCGACCGCAAAGGCGCCGTGGAACTTTTGATGTGGCTGCTTTCCGATAAGGAATACGCCGAACATGACCGTCTGATTCTGATCAACAACGCCGGCGTGCTGGGTCCTGTCGGTCCGATCGAAAACGCTTCCCCGCAGACTGCCGTTGACTGCATTCGCGTTAACTTTGAAATCCCGGTGCTTCTGACTCAGGCTTTCCTGAATGAAACGCGCAGCTGGAAAGGCGAGCGCCGCGTCATGAATATCTCTTCCGGCGCCGGCCGCAAGTCCGTTTCGGGCTGGGCCATGTACTGTTCAACCAAAGCAGCGCTTGACCGCTTTACCGCCGTCACAGCTGAAGATCAGCTTGGCAAACCCAATCCCGCACGCCTTAGCGCCGTCGCTCCGGGCGTTGTGAACACTGACATGCAGGGCAGCATCCGTGCTTCGTCTAAGGAAGATTTTCCGAACGTTGACCGGTTTATCGACTTAGAGAAAGACGGAAAACTTCAGAGCGCCGAAGACACTGCCAAACGACTTTTAAATTACCTCAACAGCGACGAGTTCGGCAAAGAGCCCATCTCGGATATTCGCAATATTTCTGTTGGAGACTAAAGTGGAAAACCAGAAAGAAACCGTCAAAAAAGAAGACGTTCTTGAGACTGAGAACCATATCATTGCCGAACGCTTAGCCAAACTCGACAAACTCAGAGCCGAAGGCGTTGCTTATCCGAATGATTTCGTTCAGAAAGACCGCATTGAAGAAGTGCGCGCTGCCAACGGCAGCAAAACTCCGGAAGAGCTTGAAGCTGCTCCGGTCGAAGTCACTGTCGCCGGCCGCGTCATGCTCAAGCGCGTCATGGGCAAAGCCAGCTTCCTGACCGTTAAAGACGGTACCGATCACATCCAGTTCTTCATCACCAAGGCTGAAGTCGGCGATGAAACTTACGACTTCTTCAAGAAGATGGTTGATATCGGAGATATCGTCGGCGCTACAGGCACACTGTTCTTCACCAAGACCGGCGAGCTTTCCGTCCGCGTTAAGAACTTCCGTCTGCTGACCAAGAACATTCGTCCGCTCCCCGACAAATTCCACGGTCTCTCCGATCCGGAAACCCGTTATCGTCAGCGCTATGTTGACCTGATCATGAACGAAAGCACACGCCGCACCTTCATGATCCGTTCCAAGGCCATCGCCGAAACCCGTAAATTCATGATGGAACATCACTTCATGGAAGTGGAAACTCCGATGCTCCATCCGATCCCCGGCGGTGCGAACGCTAAGCCGTTCATCACACACCACAATGCGCTCGACATGGATATGTATCTGCGTATTGCTCCGGAACTTTATCTGAAGCGCTTAGTGGTCGGCGGCTTTGAACGCGTTTTTGAACTCAACCGCTCCTTCCGCAACGAAGGCGTTGACGTTCGCCACAACCCTGAATTCACAATGATGGAGTTCTATGCAGCCTACAAGGAATATCACTGGCTCATGGACTACACCGAAAAACTTCTGCGCACCGTCGCTGAAAAGACTATCGGTACCGCTGTCATTCAGTATCAGGGTCATACCATCGACCTCACAAAACCGTTTGATCGCCTGACTGCTAAGGAAGCCGTTCTGAAGTACGCTCCTCAGTACACCGCTGAGCAGCTCGAAGACAAGGACTTCTTGCAGGAAGAACTCAAGCGCCTGGGTGAACCTGCTAAGGCTGACGCCGGCGTCGGCGCTCTGCAGATGGCCATGTTTGAAGCCGTTGCTGAATCCAAACTCATTCAGCCGACTTACATCATTGACTACCCGGTTGAAATTTCTCCGCTGGCTCGCGCCTCCGACAAGGTTCCCGGCATCACCGAGCGTTTCGAACTCTTCATGGCCGGTCGCGAAACCGCCAACGGCTTCTCCGAGCTGAACGACCCGCAGGATCAGGCTGCTCGCTTCATGGCTCAGGCAAAACTGAAAGCCAGCGGCGATGATGAAGCCATGTACTACGACGCCGACTACGTCCGCGCACTGGAATACGGTCTGCCTCCGACAGGCGGCTGCGGCGTGGGCTTAGACCGATTTGTCATGCTGCTTACCGACTCTCCGAGCATCCGTGACGTTCTGCTCTTCCCGCATATGCGTCCTGAGGCCTAAGAATCATGAGCGAAAGGAAGCTGAAAATCGCCGCTCTGTTAAAAGAGCTTTACGACATGGCCGAAGTTCCCGTGCCCTCCTCTCGTATTCCGTTTTACTTTAACGACGTACGAGCCGGGCACATTGAACGAACTGATGCCGAGTTTTTAGCGAGTACCTTTCGCTTCTGTGACGTCCGTCCGGATGCTTTCGTATTTACCGCGGAAGACCCCGGACAGGCTTCGCGCCGTCTGGCTGCGATTTCGCACCTTTATAAAGGCACGGACAAAGTCTTTGCCTGGCGAGATGAACTGCTTTCCGTTACTGCTTCGGATGACATTGCCTGCGAGTCGCCTTTGACCGTTATTGAGCGTGCAATGTGCCGTCCCTTTGCCTTTAATACCTTTGCCGTTCACCTGAATCCGTTCACGCGTGACGGCAGGATGTGGGTCGCTCAGCGTTCTTTCAAGAAGGCGATCGGCCCGGGCTATTGGGACAATTGTGCGGCCGGCTTAGTCGGCGCAGGCGAGCCTTTCGGGCTTGCCATGGAACGCGAAGCATTTGAAGAAGCCGGTGTGACACCGGGCTCCCTTGAAATCTCTTTTAGCGTGCGCAATATCATTTCGCGTCCCGTTCATGAAGGCTGGATGCGAGAAATCGCTTACATCTGCAATGCTTATGTTGAAGACTCTTTCCATCCTCACAACATGGACGGCGAGGTCGAGTGCTTTGAACTCTTAGAACCCGAAGCGATTATTGAGCGCATAGAAAAAGGACGATTCACATTCGAATCGTCCCTTGCTGTTTTAGCCGGCTTAGCCTGGCAGGAAGGCCTGCTTGATCTTTTGGATCAGCCGGCCGTCTAAACGCTAATCTCTTTCGTCCATCCAAGCGACCAGGATGGCTTCCAGTATTTTTTCGTTGCTTGCTTCCGGATCATCATCAAAATCCGGGAGCGCGACGATCATTGCATGCATCTTCTCAAAGCTGATCGTCAGCGGATCTAAGTCCGGATTTTCATCGTAGAGCTCTTCCGCAATGGCACGCGGATCCTTCCAAGTCAGCTTCATCATTCGTTTTCTCTCGCATGATTACGGGAGTATTTCGGAATTTCAACGGTAATGTCTTCTTTGCCGACTTTTGTCTGGCAAGTCAGGCGGGAATTCGATTTCAGACCCCAAGCCTGATCAAGCAGATCTTCTTCATCGTCTTCAGCCGGCTCCAACGAGTCAAAGCCTTTGTCGATGTAGCAGTGACAAGTCGTGCAGGCGCAGGAGAACTCGCAGGCATGGTCGATATTGACGCCGTTAGCGACCAAAGCCTTAGCTAAGTTTGCACCTTCGGGGACTTCAAACTCAGCGCCGTTCGGGCAGATTCCGGGATGCGGTAAAACGGTTACTTTCGGCATTTTTTAAACCTCGTCAACAGATTTGCCTTGGAGTGCTTCCAAGATCGTACGGTTCATTCGACGTGCAGCAAAGTCCTTGGTTCCCTCGGACAGTGCTGAAATCGAATTTTTAATATCATCCTTGTCATCTTGCGCGCGAACCGTCTCCAGATGTTGAATCATGGCGCCGATCTGAGCGCGCTCGGCCTCATTGAGAAGGTCGGCGTCCGACGACAGTGCTGAGTAAATGCTTTCCAGAAGACGCGCAGCCTCGACTTTCTGCTCGCGCAATTCGCGCAGCTTCATATCTTCTTCGGCATGACCGAAGGAATCTTTCAGCATGCGACTGATTTCATCTTCCGACAGACCATAAGAAGGCTTGACCGTAACGGATGCTTCCACGCCCGTGGTTTGTTCGCGGGCCGTGACCGACAAAAGTCCGTCGGCGTCTACCTGGAACGTCACACGAATACGAGCCGCACCGGCAACTTTAGGCGGAATGCCGCGTAAAGAGAATTTGGCTAAAGAGCGGCACTCTTCCACTAAATCTCGTTCACCCTGAAGGACATGGATCGACATCGCGGTCTGACCGTCCTTGAAGGTTGTAAAGTCCTGTGCCATAGCTACAGGAATCGGCGTATTGCGGGGAATGACTTTTTCGACCAAGCCGCCCATGGTCTCAAGACCGAGGGAGAGCGGTGTGACGTCAAGCAGCAGCCAGTCTTCGTCGCTGCGGTTGCCGGCAAGCAGATTGGCTTGGAGCGCGGCACCGATTGCCACCACTTCATCCGGGTCAATATCGGTAAGCGGTTCGCGGTCAAAATAATCGGCCACTGCCTTGCGGATGCAGGGCATGCGCGTTGAGCCGCCGACAAGCACGACACCTTTTACTTCATCGCGTTTGAGACCTGCGTCCTTTAATGTCTGTTTCGTGGCTTCGATGGTTCTTGCTACTAAGTGGTGCGTGATCGAATCAAAGACTTCGCGTGTAATCGTGACATTGATAATGCGGTCACCGGAAATCTTGGCATGAATCGTTGCTTTCTTTTCCGTCGTCAGCGTTTCTTTGGCTGCCTTGGCTTTTGCCATCAACATGCGGCTGTCGGAATGCGTCAGCAGCGGGCGGCCTGCCTGGTCAATGACCCAGCAGTAGAGACGCTGGTCAAAATCATCGCCGCCTAACTGGCTGTTGCCGCCGGTGGCGAGCACCTCAAAAACGCCTTTGCGCAGACGAAGGACAGAAACGTCAAAAGTACCACCGCCCAAGTCATAAACGATGTAAAGACCTTCGGCGCCGGTATCGAGGCCGTAAGCCAAAGCGGCCGCCGTCGGTTCGCTCAAAAGACGAAGAACATTCAAACCGGCAAGCTTAGCGGCGTCTTTAGTCGCCTGACGCTGAGCGTCATCAAAGTAAGCCGGTACCGTCACGACAGCGCCGACAAGTTCGCCGCCTAAGGCGTCTTCGGCGCGTTTTTTAAGGACTTTCAGAATTTCGGCAGACACTTCCACCGGACTCTTGGCGCCTTGAGAGGTGTTGAGCTTGACCATGCCCTCGCCTTTGATGAAGTCATAGGGCATGTAGCGGTTATTCTGCAGCTCAGAAGCGCTTCGGCCCATCAAACGCTTGACACTTGAGATCGTGTTGAGCGGATCCGCTTCTGCACGTGAACGGGCTTCTTCACCAACAACCACGCCTCCATTCTTTTCGTAGTGGACAACAGAAGGAAGCAGTTTCTGATTCTTTTCGTCAACGAGAACTTCGGGAGAACCGTTTCTAACGGTGGCCGCCAATGAATTCGTGGTGCCCAAATCAATACCGACAGCAAACCGCTCTTCGTGCGGTGCTGTCGACATTCCCGGTTCGGCAATTTGCAGAAGTGACATTATTCAAAATCCAGTAGCTGGCGATTTAAAAACATAACCTTTTTTAAATCTTCTGCCGCCAGCGAGACATCAGATTTCACATCGAACGCATCTGCCACCTCGTCGAGCAGCTCGTCCTTTTCTTTTTCAATCGCTTTCTTCAGCACTTCCAGCTCAGCCGTATTCCCGGAATCCTTTGCATCTGAGATCGCCTCTCGGCGTTCCAGCTGCTCAAGAAGAAACTCTTCAGAAATCGAGCCGCTGCTGTCTTCGTCAATGGGGTGTCCTCGCAGCGCGCAAAGGGCTTTACCTCGCTGGATCGGATCGCTGAGCTTCTGAAAAGCGTCATTAATCAGCGTTGCCCACTGCTGAGCAACGCGCTTTTCAGTATCGCTTGCCGAAGCAAAACGGTCGGGATGAACCTTTTTTTGGATTTCAAAATACTTTTCATCCAACTTTTGTTTGTCGATTCGAAACTGTGGTTTCAGACCGAAAATTTCAAAAGGATTCATCGCCGCCATAGCGCCTCCGTTTCAGTTAGACATGGAAAGACTTGCCGCAGCCGCAGCTTTCTTTCTCGTTCGGGTTCTTGAATTTGAATCCGGTATTGAGACCTTCACGGACAAAGTCCAGTTCGGTTCCGTTGATATAGGGCAGGCTCTTGGGATCAACAATTACTTTGATCCCGTAGCTTTCGTACACCTGATCTTCGGGTTCGATTTTGTCTGCAAATTCTAATGCGTAAGCCATACCGGAGCAGCCGCTGGTTTTGACACCGACTCTGAGGCCGACGCCTTTGCCGCGTTTGCGAAGGAATTCTTCAACGTGAGAAGCTGCTTTTTCTGTCAATGTAACCGACATTATTTATCCTTAATCTGAGCCTGTTTCTGGCGATAGTCTTCCACTGCGGCCTTGATGGCGTCTTCCGCAAGAATGGAACAGTGGATTTTGACGGGAGGAAGCTCGAGTTCTTCGGCAATTGCCGTATTTTTGAGCTGTTCGGCTTCTTCCAAGGTCTTGCCCTTGATCAGTTCGGTGACCAAAGAGCTGGAAGCGATGGCGCTGGTGCAGCCGTAGGTTTTGAACTTAGCGTCTTCGATCACGCCGTTGTCGTTGACCTTGATCTGCAGGCTTAAAACGTCGCCGCAGGCGGGAGCGCCGCGAGTACCGGTTCCGACGTTCGGATCGTTTTTATCCAGTCTGCCGACGTTTCTGGGGTGCTGGAAATGATCCATCACTTTATCGCTGTATTGCATTCTTTTCTTTCCTTATTAGTGTTCTGTCCATTTAACTTGTTTCATGTCCACGCCTTCTTTGTACATCTCCCAAAGCGGGGACATTTCACGAAGCTGTGCAACCTTTTCTTTGATGAGTTTGACGGTGTAGTCAATCTCTTCTTCCGTCGTGAAGCGGCCTAAGCTGAAGCGGATGGAGCTATGAGCCAGTTCGTCATCAATACCGAGGGCACGCAGAACATAGGACGGTTCCAGGCTGGCGGAGGTGCAGGCGGAGCCGGAAGAAACAGCGATTTCAGGACAGCTGGCCATAAGGGCTTCACCTTCAACAAATGCGAAGCTGACATTGAGGTTGAACGGAGCTCTGTGTTCCATGCTTCCGTTGACATGAACGGCTTCGATTTCGCTTAAGCCTTTCCAAAGTCTGTCGCGAAGAGCGCCGATACGCTTCATTTCTTCGTCCATTTCCAGACGGCACAGTCTGTAGGCTTCGCCCATACCGACGATCTGGTGTGTGGCAAGGGTGCCGGAGCGCATGCCTCTTTCGTGGCCGCCGCCGTGGATGATGGCTTCGATACGGGCACGCGGTTTACGGCGAACGTAAAGAGCACCCATACCCTTCGGTCCGTAAAGCTTGTGAGCAGAAAGGCTCATCAGATCGACTTTGAGTTTTTCCATGTCCAGAGGAATCTTACCGGCAGCCTGAGTGGCGTCGACGTGGAACAGGATTCCGCGTTCGCGGCACATTTCACCGATTTTTTCGATGTCCTGAATAACGCCGATTTCGTTGTTGACGGCCATCACGGAAACCAGAGTTGTATCAGAACGCATGGCTTTAGCCAAAGCGTCGAGGTCTAAGAGTCCGTCCTTGCCGACATCCATGTAGGTGACTTCAAAGCCTTCGCGTTCGAGCTCGCGCATGGAGTCCAACACCGCTTTGTGTTCGGTCTTTACCGTGATTAAATGCTTGCCCTTGTCCTTATGGAAACGAGCTGCACCTTTGATCGCGAGGTTGTCGCTTTCGGTAGCGCCGCTGGTCCAGACGATTTCTTTCGGATCGGCATTGATCAAAGCTGCAACTTCGGCACGAGCGTTTTCAACAGCCTCTTTGGCTTTCCAGCCGTACTCGTGGCTCGTGCTGGCAGCGTTGCCGAAATTCTCGTAGAGGAAAGGAATCATCTTATCGACGGCACGAGGATCCACAGGCGTAGTCGCAGAATAATCAAGGTAAATAGGGAACTTCATGATTAGCTCCAATGAAGAGATAAATTGGGGATTTATTAAACCTTCGGTTTGATAATGGATACGGGGCTTAAGCCCTGATCTTTGAGCTTTTTCTTGTCAGCCAGGTTTTTCAGCGAGATCCCTTTCAGGAACTTGCGGATTTCCTCGTTGAGGCTTTCCCAAAGATCGAATGTGATGCACTCACCTTCTCCGTCGCAGACTTCTCTGTTTTTATCGCAGCTGGCTTTCTCCAGCGGATCGTCCACGGCTTCCAAAATATCGATCACCGTGATCTGATCTGCAGGCTTGGCCAAACGGTAACCGCCGGCAGGGCCGCGCACGCCTTCAAGGAGTCCGGCTCTGCGCAGCTTTCCGAAGATCTGCTCAAGATAGGCACTTGAAAGATGGCGTCTGTCCCCGATCGCAGCAATGGATACGTACTCTTCCGGATCGTGGAGAGCAATATCAAGCATTGCGGTGACGGCAAAACGGCCTTTAGTAGTGAGTTTCATACTTATTCCGATTCATTTAGTCGGAAATAATAGACCGTTTTATTTCCGAGCGCAATAGTCGGAATTAAAAAAGCCCTCCGAAGAGGGCTAAAAAGGAAAATGATTTCTCAGCGGCTACAGAGCTGAGCCGGGAATGTAGACGGAAGCGCGTTTCTTAACGACTTCAAGCAAGCCTTCGCAGGCGTCTTCACAGTAATCGAGCACCGTGTTGAAACCTTCATTGCCGCCGTAATACGGATCGGGCACCACAGCCGTATCGTATTCGGTTGCGTAGCGCATCAGGAGCGCCAGCTTGTGTTTATACATCGGCGGGCAGATCTGCTGCATAGCAGTCAGATTTTCCCAGTCCATCGCCAAAATGAAGTCGCACTCCCTAAAGTCGTCGGATGTAATCTGACGGGCTCTCAGCTCGGACAAGTCATATCCGCGCTTGCGGCCTGCAATCTGAGCGCGCACGTCCGGCGCCTCTCCGACGTGATAACCATGTGTACCGGCAGAATCCACGATTACTTTGTCAGTCAGTCCGGCTTCCTTCACCATTTTCTTAAAAACTGCTTCAGCCGTAGGGGAACGACAGATATTCCCCATGCACACAAATAAAACTTTTACCATGTTTTTTGCATTCTTCTTAATTGACGAATTAATCACACCTCTCTCGCGTACACCGCAGGCAGGTTGCAATAGCTTACGAGCCCCTAACGCTTTTTGCAAAAATGTATAGGGTAATTACTAATAATTCAACTCAAAATGAGCACTCAAGCATTCGGCTTTGCGCCTTCTTCATCCTCGCCGGGCGTTGCACCGAAAACCTGTTTACGAATAGACGCCAATTTATCACGGACTTCGGAGGCTTTTTCGAATTCGAGATTCTTAGCATGCTCAAACATTTCGTTTTCGAGACGTTTGATTTCGCGTGCCAGTTCTTTCGGCCCCATTTTTTCGTAATCCTGACCGTCCACCAGACCGAATTCGTTTTCAAGACTATCGCTCTTATAGACGCCGTCAATAATGTCACGGATCTCTTTCTTAACGCTCTTAGGCGTGATGTTGTGTGCGACGTTGTAAGCCGTTTGTTTTTCTCTGCGTCGTGCCGTTTCGTCCATCGCTCGGCGCATGGAATCAGTGATCGTATCGGCGTAAAGAATAGCCTTGCCCTCAACATTTCGCGCAGCACGTCCGATGGTCTGAATCAGAGAGCGTTCACTGCGCAGGAAGCCTTCTTTATCCGCATCCAAAATTGCGACCAGTGCTACTTCCGGAATATCCAGACCCTCTCTCAGCAAGTTAATACCGATCAGAACATCAAAAACGCCGGCGCGCAGATCACGAATGATTTCCACGCGTTCCACCGTATCAATGTCCGAGTGAAGGTAACGGACTTTGATGTCGTTATCCTGCAGGAAATCCGTTAAGTCCTCGGCCATGCGTTTAGTCAGGGTCGTAATCAGAATTCGCTGACCTTTAGGAATTCTCTCTTTGATTTCGCCGAGTACATCGTCCACTTGAGTCGTAGCCGGCCGTACTTCTACTTCCGGGTCCACGAGGCCCGTCGGACGCACCACCTGTTCAACGATCTGAGAAGAATGATTCAGCTCATAGTCTGCCGGAGTGGCCGAGACAAAGATCGCACGGCGCATCTTGCTTTCGAATTCGTCAAAGCGGAGCGGACGGTTATCTTTGGCGCTCGGAAGACGGAATCCGTAGGTGACGAGGGTTTCTTTTCTTGCGCTGTCTCCGCGGTACATACCGCCGATCTGACCTAAAAGAACGTGCGATTCGTCAAAGAACATCAGCGCGTCTTTCGGCAGATAGTCGATCAAGGTCGGAGGCGGCTCTCCGGGCAGACCTCCTGCTAAGTGGCGGCTGTAGTTCTCAATGCCTTTGCAGAAGCCCACTTCATGGAGCATCTCCAAGTCAAAAAGCGTTCTTTCGCGGATACGCTGCGCTTCAAGCAGCTTGCCGCTCTCTATAAATTTGGTTTCCTGATCCCGAAGTTCATCTTTGATGGCTTCAATCGCTCGCAGGATATCGTTTCTCGGCGTGACATAGTTCGATGTCGGATAGATAGCAAAGCGGTCTACCTTCTGGCGGGTTTTTCCGGTTAACGGATCGAAGAAATACATAGCTTCGATTTCGTCATCGAACAGCTCAATACGCAGCGCCATTTCCGAGTGCTCAGCCGGGAACACGTCGATTGTGTCGCCGCGAACGCGGAACTTCCCGCGCGTGAATTCCATATCGTTGCGTTCGTATTGGATGCGGACCAAATGAGAAATCAAATCCCGCTGTTCGATCTTGTCACCGACTTTCAGGATAAGACGCATCTCGGTATAGGACTCCGGCTTACCGATACCGTAGATGGCAGACACGGTCGCGACAATGATCACATCACGGCGTTCGAGCACGCTCTTTGAAGCCGACAGACGCATCTGCTCGATGTGTTCATTGATGGCAGAATCTTTTTCAATAAACAGATCCCGCTGAGGGACGTAAGCTTCGGGCTGATAGTAGTCGTAGTAACTGACGAAATACTCCACCGCGTTGTTTGGGAAAAAGTCCCTCATTTCCGCGTAGAGCTGAGCGGCAAGGGTTTTATTCGGCGCCATGATGAGCGTCGGCAGACCGGTTCGAGCGATAACGTTCGCCATGGTGTAGGTTTTGCCGCTGCCCGTCACGCCAAGCAGCGTCTGGGCCGTCAGGCCGTCCTCAATGCCTTCGACGAGTTCTTTGATTGCCTGAGGCTGATCTCCGGCCGCCTCAAATGGCTGATGCAGTTCAAACGGAGAATTGGGGAATTTGATGATTTTCAAGGTGGTGTCTGCCTAAAGAATCCTTTGAATTTGAAAAGTTTAGAACGAATCCTAAGACATCGGTTTTCCGATCATCCGATCTGGTCAGATTGCCTCGACCTCAGTCTTCTCTGCTTTAGATGAGTTCTAAGGACACATCCATTCTCAGTTCACTTTCAAACCAAACCCCTCTCAATTAAGCTTCGGCATCTTATTTTTCTTAAGCACGCAGGGTGATTTAAATATCAATAATTCAAA
>URYO01000019.1 GCA_900552195.1 uncultured Sutterella sp.
GGGCGCAAGCCCAAGTAAAGGACTTTGGGTTACAGCCTCTGGGCTGTAGCCGTCAAAGACCGCTGGCGAATGTGTCATTCTTAATATCCCGAAGCGGAAAACCAGCGTAGATGGCAACCGAAGAGAGAACAAGCGTTGTGTGTCCTGACGGACAGATTCCTTGGAACTCTCGGAGTGAGCCGGTTATTTTGAACCGGTGCTGTGAAAGCAGCACCTCTGAGTGGAGCAGACCATGGGTCTTAATAGACAAGAAAAGGCTGACATGATCAAAGAGATCAGCGAAATCATCGCTGGTACCGAAGGTCTTGTTATTGCCGAATACCGTGGGCTGACCGTAGATGCAGCCACCAAACTCCGTAAAGAAGCACGTGAGAATGGTGTTCAGTTGCGCGTTTTGAAAAACACCTTAGCACGCCGTGCCGTCAAAGACACTCCGTTCGAAGGCTTGTCCGATCAGTTTGTCGGACCCCTTCTTTACGGTTTTTCTGCTGACCCTGTGGCTCCTGCCAAGGTCATGGCTAACTTTGCCAAGACAAACCCGCAGCTCGTTATTAAGGCTGGTGCAATGCCCAATAACGTCCTTGACGTTGCCGGCGTTGAAAAACTTGCCACAATGCCGAGCCGCGATGAATTGCTGGCTAAGTTGATGGCCACGATGAACGAACCGGTTGCTAAGTTCGTTCGTACGCTCAACGAAGTTCCCGCACGTTTCGTCAGAACTCTTGCTGCAGTGCGCGATGCCAAAGAACAGGCTGCTGCCTGATTTTGTAAGTTTTAATTTTTAGTTACACAACGTATTGGAGTTACCAAAATGGCTTTGTCCAAAGAAGAAATCCTTGACGCAATTGCGTCCATGTCCGTTCTCGAAGTTTCCGAACTCATCAAAATGATGGAAGAAAAATTCGGTGTTTCCGCTGCTGCAGCTGCTGTTGCTGTTGCTGCCCCTGCCGGTGGCGCTGCTGCTCCTGCTGAAGAAAAATCCGAATTCGACGTCGTTCTGAAAGAAATCGGCGCTAACAAGGTTCAGGTTATTAAGGCTGTCCGTGAACTGACTGGACTCGGCCTGAAGGAAGCCAAAGACCTCGTCGACGGCGCTCCTAAGACTGTTAAGGAAGGCCTTGCCAAGGCTGACGCTGAAGAAGCCCAGAAGAAACTGGAAGCCGCTGGCGCCAAGGTTGAACTGAAGTAATTTTTCAGTTATACTGCAAGGCTCCGTATTTGGAGCCTTGTTTTTTTCCTATCGGAAAACTTTGAGTGGGTCATTGAGTATGATCCAGCCAAAGTCTTCTGCAGGAGCATAATTTAGACAATTTGAGTTTTGCCGCGCATTGGGCCCTGGTGAGGGCTCGGCGTGGCTATTCGTGTCTGTTATTGCTTTTGGGGAATTTTCTTTTTTTCTCTTTCGAACGGAGCGTTCATGTCGTACTCGTTCACTGAAAAGAAGCGTATTCGGAAAAGCTTTGCCAAGCGTCCGAGCGTACTTGAAGTGCCTTCCTTACTGGAAACGCAGTTGCATTCCTACCACGAATTTTTGCAGGCAGATGTTCCCGCTGCAGAGCGCCGTGATGAAGGTTTGCAGGGTGCATTTAAATCCATCTTCCCTATCGTCAGCCACAACGGTTTAGCCAGGCTTGAATTTCAGGAATATATTTTAGACGATCCTGTCTTTGATGTCTCTGAATGTCAGCTTCGCGGACTGAATTATTGATCTCGCCTCAGAGCAAAAGTACGTCTTGTTATTTTCGACAGGGACCAACCCAAGCAGTCTACTGTAAAAGAGATCCGCGAGTCAGAAGTTTACATGGGTGAAATCCCTTTGATGACGAAAAAAGGATCTTTCATCATCAACGGTACCGAGCGCGTTATTGTATCTCAGCTTCATCGTTCTCCGGGCGTATTTTTTGAGCACGATCGCGGCAAGACACACAGCTCCGGAAAACTGCTGTTCAGCGCCCGTATTATTCCGTACCGCGGCTCTTGGCTCGACTTTGAATTCGATGCGAAAGACATTCTTCACTTCCGTATCGACCGTCGCCGCAAGATGCCCGGAACCATCATGCTCAAAGCATTGGGCATGACACCGGAAAGCATTCTGAAGCAGTTCTACGAATTCGATCACTACACACTGACCCAGGACGGCGCCACGCTCGAGATCATTCCGTCTCGTCTCCGCGGTGAAATTGCCGCTTTTGATATTAAAGATCCGGAAGGCAAAGTTATTGTTGCCAAGGATAAGCGTATCAATGCCCGTCACGTTCGTGAAATCGAAAAGCTCGGCATTACCGAACTTCCGGTTCCGCTTGACAACCTCATCGGTAAGGTCATCGCTACGAATCTGTATGACGAAGATTCCGGTGAAGTCGTGGCCAACGCCAACGATGAAATTACTCCGGAACTTCTTGAGAAGATCCGCGAGCACGGCATCGATTCTTTCGATACGCTGTACATCAACGAACTGAACCGCGGTCCGTACATTTCCGACACTCTGAGACTGGACGAAACTCCTGATCAGCTGTCCGCACGTATTGCGATCTACCGCATGATGCGTCCGGGCGAACCGCCTACAGAAGAAGCTGTTGAGACATTGTTCCGTCGTCTGTTCTTCGATCCCGAAACATACGATCTGTCCCGCGTCGGCCGCATGAAGATTAATTCCCGCTTCGACCGCGGTACCGAAACCGGTCCGATGACGCTTGAACCGGAAGACATCATCGATACGATGAAGGCTATCGTTCAGCTTCGCAACGGCGAAGGCCAGGTTGACGATATTGACCACTTGGGCAATCGTCGCGTCCGCTGTGTCGGTGAATTGACAGAAAACCAGTTCCGTTCCGGTCTTGTTCGTGTCGAGCGTGCCGTTCGTGAACGTTTGGGACAGGCCGAATCCGACAATCTGATGCCGCATGACCTGATCAACAGCAAACCGATCAGCGCAGCTATTCGCGACTTCTTCGGTTCTTCTCAGCTGAGCCAGTTCATGGATCAGACCAACCCGCTGTCTGAAATCACGCACAAGCGCCGTATTTCCGCATTGGGCCCGGGCGGCTTGACTCGTGAGCGCGCAGGCTTCGAAGTTCGAGACGTGCATCCGACTCACTACGGTCGTGTCTGCCCGATTGAAACGCCTGAAGGTCCGAACATCGGTTTGATTAACTCTCTGGCTCTTTATGCGCGTCTGAACGACTACGGTTTCCTTGAGACACCGTACAGAAAAGTGATCGACGGTCACGTAACCAACGAAATCGCCTACCTCTCTGCAATCGATGAAGGCAACTACATTATTGCTCAGGCTAACGCTTCCATCGATGACAAGGGCAACCTGAGCGACGAGCTCGTCAGCTGCCGTGATAAAGGCGAATTCGTCCTGATGCGTCCCGAACGCGTTCAGTACATGGACGTGGCTCCGGCACAGATCGTTTCCGTTGCTGCTTCCCTGATTCCGTTCCTGGAACACGATGACGCGAACCGTGCTTTGATGGGTTCCAACATGCAGCGTCAGGGCGTTCCCTGTCTCCGTCCGGAAAAACCTGTTGTCGGTACGGGCATCGAAAGAACGGTTGCGGTTGACTCCGGTACGACTGTTCAGGCAGAGCGCGGCGGTGTTGTTGACTACGTCGACGCCAACCGTATCGTTGTTCGTGTAAATGACGAAGAAAACGTCCCCGGCAGAGTTGGTGTGGACATTTACAACCTTCAGAAATTTACACGTTCCAACCAGGGTACGAATATCAACCAGCGTCCTATCGTCAACCCCGGCGACCATATCGCCAAGGGCGACGTGATTGCTGACGGTGCTTCGACCGATCTCGGCGAACTGGCATTAGGTCAGAATATGATCGTTGCCTTCATGCCGTGGAACGGATACAACTACGAAGACTCTGTGATGGTGAGCGAAAAAGTGGTTGCTGATGACCGTTATTCTTCCATCCACATTGAAGAGCTTTCTGTTCAGGCCCGTGATACCAAACTCGGCAGCGAAGAAATTACGCGCGATATTTCGAATCTGAGTGAAAACCAGATCAACCGTCTCGACGAATCCGGCATCGTTTACATCGGTGCTGAAGTCAAGGCCGGTGACGTTCTGGTCGGTAAAGTGACTCCGAAGGGAGAAACTACACTGACTCCGGAAGAGAAACTGCTTCGCGCTATCTTCGGTGAAAAAGCCAGCGACGTTAAGGATACTTCTCTGCGCGTCCCGAGCGGCATGGTCGGTACCGTTATCGACGTTCAGGTCTTCACACGTGAAGGCATCGAACGCGACAAACGCGCCCAGTCCATCATTGACGATGAACTGAAGCGTTACCGCACCAACCTGAATGACCAGTTGAGAATTGTTGAGCGCGATGCTTTCGAACGTCTGGCTCGTCAGCTGATCGGCAATGTTGCTCAGGGCGGTCCTGACGGCTTAGGCAAGGGCAAGAAAGTCACTAAGGAATACCTCGACGGCCTCAATGTTCACAAGTGGTTTGACATCCGTATGGCTGACGAAGAGCTGCAGAAGCAGATCGAAGAAGTCCGCATTTCCTTGGAAGCCAAACGTAAAGAGTTCGACGAAGCTTGGAACGAAAAACGCAAGAAACTGACTCAGGGCGACGAACTGCCGACAGGCGTTCAGAAGATGGTCAAGGTTTATCTAGCTGTTAAGCGTCGTCTGCAGCCCGGTGACAAGATGGCCGGTCGTCACGGCAACAAGGGTGTGGTTTCCCGCATCACTCGTGTCGAAGATATGCCTTTCATGGCCGACGGCAGACCTGTTGACATTGTTCTGAACCCGCTGGGCGTGCCTTCCCGAATGAACATCGGTCAGGTTCTTGAAGTTCACTTGGGCTGGGCTGCTTTCGGTTTGGGCTGGAGAATTGCTGAAATGCTCAAGCACGAGCGCAGCAAGCAGGTCGCAGAGATCCGTGAGTTCTTGAACACGATTTACAACAAGAGCAGCGGTAAGAAGGAAGACTTTGATTCTCTGACCGATGACGAAATCATCGATCTGGCTAAACACCTGAAGAAGGGTGTTCCGTTCGCAACCCCCGTGTTCGACGGCGCAAGCGAAAGCGACATCCGTGAGATGCTCAACCTTGCCTTCCCGGAAGAAACCGCGAAGAAACTGCACCTGACTCCTTCCAAGACTCAGGCCCAGCTCTTTGACGGACGCACCGGCGACGCATTTGACCGTCCTGTTACCGTCGGCGTGATGCACTATCTGAAACTGCACCACTTGGTCGACGACAAGATGCATGCTCGTTCTACCGGTCCGTACTCTCTGGTTACACAGCAGCCTCTCGGCGGTAAAGCTCAGTTCGGCGGTCAGCGTTCCGGTGAAATGGAAGTCTGGGCGCTTGAAGCTTACGGTGCCAGCTATGTCCTGCAGGAAATGCTTACTGTTAAGTCTGACGACGTGACGGGACGTACAAAGCTCTACGAAAACATTGTCAAGGGCGATCACGTGATCGACGCCGGAATGCCGGAATCCTTCAACGTTCTCGTTAAGGAAATCCGCTCTCTGGGCATTGACATTGATTTAGACCGTGATAAGGAATCTTCTAAAAAATGATGAAAGCTTTTAACTCTCTCTTTAAGACAAATAAAGAGAATGAGCCGTTTGACGCGATCAAGATCGGCATTGCTTCCCCGGAAAAGATTCGTTCTTGGTCTTACGGTGAAGTAAAGAAGCCTGAGACAATTAACTACCGTACGTTCAAACCCGAACGCGACGGCCTGTTCTGCGCAAAGATTTTCGGACCGATTAAGGACTACGAATGTCTTTGCGGCAAATACAAGCGCCTGAAACATCAGGGTATCGTCTGCGAGAAGTGCGGCGTTGAAGTCACACTTTCCAAAGTCCGCCGCGAACGCATGGGCCACATTGAACTGGCCAGCCCTGTTGCGCACATTTGGTTCTTGAAGAGCCTTCCGTCCCGCATGGGTATGGTTCTCGATATCCCTCTGCGTGATATCGAACGCGTCTTGTATTTCGAAGCCTATATCGTTGTTGATCCCGGCATGACCGAGCTGCGCAGAGGCCAGCTCATGACCGAAGACGACTACATGGCCAAGACCGAAGAATACGGTGACGAATTCAAGGCCATGATGGGTGCTGAAGCCATTAAAGAGCTTCTGGCTACTATCAACATTGACGAAGAAGTCGAGGATCTCCGCAGAGAGCTTTCCGAAACTACCAGCGAAGCTAAGGTCAAGAAGATTGCCAAGCGTCTGAAAGTTCTCGAAGGCTTCCAGCGCTCCGGCATTAAGCCTGAGTGGATGGTTATGGATGTTCTTCCGGTTCTTCCGCCGGATCTTCGTCCGCTGGTTCCGCTCGACGGCGGCCGTTTCGCCACAAGCGATCTGAACGACCTCTATCGCCGCGTGATCAACCGTAACAACCGTCTGAAACGACTTCTTGAGCTTAAAGCTCCGGACATCATCGTCCGCAACGAAAAGCGTATGCTGCAGGAAGCCGTTGACTCTCTGCTGGACAACGGCCGCCGCGGCAAAGCCATGACCGGTCCTTCCAAGCGTCCGCTGAAGTCTTTGGCAGACATGATCAAAGGTAAGGGCGGCCGCTTCCGTCAGAACCTGTTGGGTAAACGTGTTGACTACTCCGGCCGTTCCGTTATTACCGTCGGTCCGTACCTGAAACTGCATCAGTGCGGTCTGCCGAAACTGATGGCTCTTGAGCTCTTCAAACCGTTTATCTTCAACAAGCTTGAACTGCGCGGTCTGGCTCCGACAATCAAGGCTGCCAAGAAGATGGTTGAGAATCAGGATCCGGTCGTTTGGGACATCCTTGAAGAAGTCATTTACGAACATCCTGTGATGCTGAACCGTGCGCCTACGCTGCACCGTCTCGGTATTCAGGCGTTCGAACCGCTTCTGATTGAAGGCAAAGCCATTCAGCTGCATCCGTTGGTCTGCGCAGCATTCAACGCTGACTTCGACGGCGACCAGATGGCTGTTCACGTACCTCTTTCCTTAGAGGCACAGCTTGAAGCCCGTTCTCTGATGCTGGCTTCCAACAACGTGCTGTTCCCTGCCAACGGCGATCCTTCGATCGTTCCGTCTCAGGACATCGTGTTGGGCTTGTACTATTCGACTCGTTCCCGTATCAACGGAAAGGGCGAAGGCATGTTCTTTGCCGATATCGGCGAAGTTGAACGCGCTTTGGCCAACAAGGTTGTCGAGCTCCAGACACGCTGCACCGTTCGCGTTAAAGAATTTGACGTCAACAAGGAAACCGGTGAAAAGACACCGAAGCTGGTTCGTTACGAAACCACCGTCGGCCGTGCGCTTCTTTCCGAAATTCTTCCTCCGGGCCTGCCGTTCTCCGTTTTGAACAAGACCCTCAAGAAGAAAGAGATCGCCAAGCTGATTAACATGGCTTTCCGCCGTTGTGGTCTGCGTGAAACCGTGATCTTCGCCGACAAACTGATGCAGCGCGGCTACCACCTCGCTACCATCGGCGGTCTGTCGATTGCTATCGACGACATGATCGTTCCAGAACAGAAGAACGAGATCGTTCACGAAGCCGAACAGGAAGTCAAAGAGATCGATGCTCAGTACACTTCCGGTTTGGTGACTGCCGGCGAACGCTATAACAAGGTGGTTGATATTTGGGGCCGTACGACAGAAAAAGTCGGTAAGGTGATGATGGATGAAATCTCCAACGAACCTGTTATCGACCGTCACGGCAACAAGACAACTCAGGAATCCTTCAACTCCATCTACATGATGGCGGACTCCGGTGCCCGTGGTTCTGCAACTCAGATCCGTCAGCTGGCCGGTATGCGTGGTTTGATGGCTAAGCCGGACGGCTCCATTATTGAGACTCCGATTACCGCGAACTTCCGTGAAGGTCTGAACGTTCTGCAGTACTTCGTGTCTACCCACGGTGCTCGTAAGGGTCTGGCTGATACGGCTTTGAAGACGGCTAATTCCGGTTATCTGACACGTCGTTTGGTTGACGTGACCCAGGACTTGGTTGTTACAGAAGACGACTGCGGAACCCATCAGGGCGTTCTGATGAAAGCCTTGGTTGAAGGCGGTGAAGTGACCGAAAGTCTGGCTGACCGTATTCTGGGCCGCGTGACGGCTGATCCGGTTATCAACCCGGATACCCAGGAAGAAATCTTTCCGGCCGGTCATCTGCTCGAAGAAGACGACGTCGAACTCATCACGAAGCTCGGCATTGACGAAGTCAAGATCCGTACTCCGCTTACCTGCGAAACACGCTACGGTCTTTGCGCCAAGTGCTACGGCCGCGATCTCGGCCGCGGCAAGCTCGTTAACGCCGGTGAGGCTGTCGGTGTTATCGCCGCCCAGTCCATTGGTGAACCGGGTACTCAGCTGACCATGCGTACGTTCCACATCGGTGGTGCTGCTAGCCGTACAGCTGTTGCCAGCAACGTCGTTACGAAGTCTGCCGGCACGATTCGCTTCACAAGCTCTATGCGCTATGTGACCGGTGAGAAGGGCAACAAGGTTGTGATTTCCCGCTCCGGCGAAATCGTGATCGAAGGTCCGAACGGCCGCGAGAGAGAACGTCATAAGATTCCTTACGGCGCCAACCTCCTTGCATCCGATGGTCAGCAGGTTGAAATCGGAACCGAACTTGCCAACTGGGATCCGATGACTCGTCCGATCGTTACCGAATACGCAGGTAAAGTTCGCTTTGCCAACGTTATCGACAACGTCACGGTTAAGAGCCAGGTGGACGAAGTTACCGGCTTGAGCTCTTTGGTCGTTATCGACGCTAAGCACTCTTCTTCCAGCAAGATCGGCAAGCCGCTGATTCAGTTCCTCGATGCCAACAACGAGCCCGTTAAGATTCCGGGCACCGAGCATCCTGTGAGCATTCAGCTGCCGGTCGGCGCTCTCATCATCGTTCATGACGGTGACGAAGCCAAGGTCGGTGACGTGCTTGCCAGAATTCCGACGGAAAGCCAGAAGACTCGAGACATTACCGGCGGTCTGCCGCGTGTTGCCGAGCTCTTCGAAGCCCGCTCTCCGAAGGACGCAGGTATTCTTGCCGAGGCAAGCGGTACCGTTACCTTCGGTAAGGAAACCAAGGGCAAACAGCGTCTGATCATTACTGACACCCAGGGTCAGGATCATGAATTCCTTATTCCTAAGGATAAGGACATTCTGGTTCACGACGGTCAGGTGGTTCACCAGGGCGAAGTCATTGTTGACGGTCCTGCCGATCCGCATGACATCCTGAGACTTCAGGGTATCGAAGCTCTGGCTCGCTACATTGTTGACGAAGTCCAGGCTGTGTACCGTCTGCAGGGTGTGAAGATCAGCGACAAACATATTGAAGTGATTGTTCGCCAGATGCTTCGCCGCGTTGTCATTACCGATCCGGGCGACACCAAGTTCATCACCGGTGAACAGGTCGAACGCAGTGAAATGCTCGATGAGAACGAAAAAGCTCTTGCCGAGAACAAGCGTCCCGCCACTTACGACAATCTGCTTCTTGGTATTACCAAGGCCAGCTTGTCTACGGACTCCTTCATCTCTGCCGCTTCCTTCCAGGAAACGACCCGAGTGCTTACCGAAGCAGCCATCATGGGCAAACGTGATGAACTGCGCGGCCTGAAGGAAAACGTGATTGTCGGCCGCTTGATTCCTGCCGGTACCGGTTTGGCCTATCACAGAGCCAGACACGACCGCGATGCTTTCAAGTACGACAATGAGATCGAAACTTCCGAAGCTTATGTCGGAAACGAGGACATCGTGAGCGATGTTCCTGCGATTCCCGAAGCAGAAGTGACCGGTGAGAGCAAAAGCTATCACAACTAATTAGGTTTTAACTCCTCCAAAAAAGCGGCTGAAAGGCCGCTTTTTTGGTTTTTGAAAAACGCTGAATACAATTGCTAACCTATTCAGCCAAATAGAAAAGTTTGACAATTGGTTGAATTTGCGCAATAATGCGGAACTTTTCGGAATCCCGCCCGGGTTTCTGCGCTCTTTCTCGGCTGCCGTGCAGCACGTCCTTTCGCGCAGAGTCCGCGCATTTTCCTTAAAGTTTTTTATTAACCTCCACTCCGTCAAAAGAGTGGTTTTTCTAATCGTTTCGGATACGGACTTTATGCCGACCATTAACCAATTAGTGCGTAAGCCTCGCGAGAGAGCTATTGAAAAGAGCAAGAGCCCTGCGCTCAACAACTGCCCGCAGAAACGCGGTGTCTGCACCCGTGTTTACACAACAACTCCGAAGAAGCCGAACTCCGCTCTTCGTAAAGTTGCCAAGGTGCGCCTGACCAACGGCTTTGAAGTCATCTCCTATATCGGAGGTGAAGGCCACAATCTTCAGGAACACAGCGTCGTTTTGATTCGCGGCGGTCGTGTGAAGGACTTGCCGGGCGTTCGTTACCACGTCGTCCGCGGCTCTCTTGATACTCAGGGTGTCAAGGATCGTAAGCAATCTCGTTCTAAATACGGCGCAAAGCGTCCTAAACAGGCTTAATACCGGATCGCACCCGGTAACGGTCTCTTTTTATGACCGAGTAAGTCGCATTTTCATGATGGAAATGCATTTTCAAATTATTTGACTGAAGACAAAACTGAGGTAAACATGCCCCGTCGTCGCGAAGTACCTAAACGTGAAGTTCTCCCGGATCCTAAATTCGGTTCCGTTGAGATCACCAAATTCGTCAACATGATCATGCTTGACGGCAAGAAAGCCGTTGCAGAACGCATCGTGTATGGCGCTTTGGAAGAAATCCAGAACAAGTCTGGTAAAGATCCCCTCGAAGTGTTCACAAACGCTTTGAACAATGTTCGTCCGCTGGTTGAAGTTAAGTCCCGCCGTGTCGGCGGTGCCAACTACCAGGTTCCGGTCGAAGTTAGACCTGTCCGTCGTATGGCTCTGGCCATGCGCTGGCTGCGTGAAGCTGCTAAGGGCAGAAGTGAAAAATCTATGCCGCTCCGCTTGGCCGGCGAGCTTATCGACGCCTCTGAAGGCCGCGGCGGTGCTATGAAGAAGCGTGAAGAAGTTCATCGTATGGCTGAAGCCAACAAGGCCTTCTCTCACTTCCGTTTTAACTAATTTCTTTTTCAATAGGGGAGGCCCGGCGGGCTCTCCCCATTATCAGAGGATAGAAACATGGCTCGCAAAACTCCGATTGAGCGTTATCGCAATATCGGCATTTCCGCGCACATCGACGCGGGCAAAACAACCACCACGGAACGCATTCTGTTCTACACCGGCGTTAATCACAAGATTGGCGAAGTGCACGATGGCGCTGCGACCATGGACTGGATGGAACAGGAACAGGAACGCGGCATTACGATTACCTCCGCTGCTACTACTGCTTTCTGGCGCGGTATGGACATGAACCATCCCGAACACCGTATCAACATTATTGATACCCCGGGACACGTTGACTTCACTGTTGAAGTTGAACGTTCCATGCGTGTTCTGGACGGTGCCTGCATGGTTTACTGTGCTGTCGGCGGTGTCCAGCCTCAATCCGAAACTGTTTGGCGTCAGGCTAACAAATACAAAGTTCCCCGTCTTGCTTTCGTGAACAAGATGGACCGTACAGGCGCAAACTTCTTCAAAGTTTACGATCAGATGAAGACTCGTCTGAAAGCTAATCCTGTACCTATCGTTATTCCTATCGGTGCTGAAGACACTTTCAAAGGCGTTATCGATCTGGCCAAGAGAAAAGCCATCATTTGGGATGAAGCTTCTCAGGGCATGAAGTTCAAATTCGAAGACGTTCCCGCCGAGCTGGTTGAAGAAACCGAAAAATGGCGCAGCAACATGGTTGAAGCTGCTGCCGAAGCTAACGAAGAACTGATGGACAAGTACCTGAACGACGGCGACCTCTCCGAGGCCGACATCAACAAGGGTCTGCGTCTGCGTACCATCGCCAACGAAATTCAGCCGATGCTCTGCGGTACAGCGTTCAAGAACAAGGGTGTTCAGCGCATGCTTGACGCTGTTATTGAACTGCTTCCGAGCCCGGTTGACATTCCTCCGGTCCAAGGTGTTGATCCTGATGACGATTCTGTCGCTAGTCGTAAGGCTGATGATAAAGAGCCGTTCTCCGCTCTTGCCTTCAAGATCATGACTGACCCGTTCGTCGGTCAGCTGACCTTCCTTCGCGTGTACTCCGGCGTTGTTAACTCCGGCGACACCGTTCTGAACTCTGTCAAGGGTAAGAAAGAACGTATCGGTCGTTTGCTGCAGATGCACGCTAACGAACGTAAAGAAATCAAGGAAGTTCTCGCAGGCGACATCGCAGCTGCCGTCGGTCTGAAAGAAGTGACCACCGGCGATACACTCTGCGCTATCGACCATCCGATCATCCTTGAAAAGATGGAATTCCCAGAACCGGTTATTTCTCAGGCTGTTGAGCCCAAGACTAAGGCCGACCAGGAAAAAATGGGTATCGCTCTTAACCGTCTGGCTCAGGAAGATCCGTCTTTCCGTGTCCGTACTGACGAAGAAAGCGGTCAGACCATTATTTCCGGTATGGGTGAGCTCCACCTCGACATTCTTGTCGACCGTATGCGTCGTGAGTTCAACGTTGAAGCCACAGTCGGCAAACCTCAGGTTGCCTACCGTGAAACCATCCGTTCTACTGTTGAGAACGCCGAAGCTAAGTTTGTTAAGCAGTCCGGCGGCCGTGGTCAGTACGGCCACGTTGTTCTGAAGCTCGAACCGAACCCCGGCAAGGGCTACGAGT
>URYO01000020.1 GCA_900552195.1 uncultured Sutterella sp.
TAAAGATCGGCGATAATGAGCGGATTATTTGAACAGTAACAAGGAGAATAAAGTTGCTTACTGAAAACGAGTTGATTAAGTTCCGTCGTGAACTCCATTCCTATCCCGAAACTGGCTGGTGCGAATTTGTCACGACCCACAAGATCGTTGAAAAGCTTCGCAGCTTCGGTTTGGATCCAATCTATGGCCGTCAGGTTATCAATCCTGACTTTGTCGCAGGCCGCAACTCTGCCAAAGTTGAAGAAGCTAAAAAAGCAGCTTTAGAAAAAGGAGTTCCTCCGGAATTTATCGAATCCATGCAGGACTACACCGGTGTTGCCGCTATTTTCGAAACCGGCCGTCCCGGTCCTGTTTTAGCTATCCGTTTCGACATGGACTGCGTTGACGTGGATGAAGCTCACGAAGCCGGTCACCGTCCTTTCGACGAAGGCTGGGCAAGCACGAATCCGGGCCATATGCACTCCTGCGGTCATGACGGTCACGCAACGATGGGTATCGCTGTCTGCAACTGGATTCAGGAAAACCTGGATCAGTTCTGCGGAACCATCAAAGTCGTCTTCCAGCCCGCTGAAGAAGGTGTTCGCGGTGCACGCCCAATGACCGAAACCGGTATTTTCGATGACGTCGATTTCTTCTTCGGAAACCACCTCGGCTTTAACTTGCCGACAGGTACGATTTCTCCGGAACCCGGCGTTTTCTTGGCTTCCACCAAATTGGATGCCACATTCACGGGTCTTGCCGCCCACTCCGGCGCCGATCCTCAGAAAGGTAAGAATGCCCTCTTAGCCGGCGCAGCTGCTGCATTGGCAATTCACGGCATTACTCGCCCGATCGGAGAAGTGACTGCTTTGAACGTCGGAACGTTAGTTGCCGGCCAGGGTCGCAACGTGGTTGCTCCGAACGCTTTCATGCAGCTTGAAGTCCGCGGTGAAACCGAAGAACTCAACGCTTACATGCGTGATCAGGCAATCCGTAAGATTAAGGCTTCTGCCGATATGTACGACTGCCAAGTCGATATCGTCAAAGCCGGTGAAGCTACTGAATTCAAGCCGGACCAGGAAGCCATCGAACTTGCTTATATCGCCGCAAGAAATGTGACGACCGAAGAACTCGCCAGACCGCTCGGCTTGAAGTTAGGCAGTGAGGACTGCACGATCATGCTCCGTAGAGTCCAGCAGCACGGCGGTAAGGGTACCTTCGTTGTGTTCGGCTGCCGTACATCTGCCGGTCACCATCAGAGACTCTTCGACTTTGACGAAGATGTGATTGGAATCGCTTTGCGCTTCTACCAGAACCTGATCCCGATGATTGTCGGCATCAAGTAATTCGGTTTGAAAGTCAGCTGACTTTCTAAAACTAATTAAAAACCGCCGTGAGGATTGAGCGATCTTCACGGCGGTTTCTTCTATGAATCTGGATTAGCGATTTCTTTCGCGTCGATCGCGAACGGCATGGGCCAAGGAGGTGATGACCTTGACCGTGTCATCCCAGCCGATGCAGGCATCCGTGATGGACTGACCGTATTTCAGTTCTTTTTCTTTGCCTTTAACGAGAGGCTGGTTGCCTTCGACAAGATTGGACTCGATCATGACGCCCATGATGTTGTAGCTTCCGTCGCCGATCTGCTTGCAGATGCTGTCAACGACATCGATCTGCTCTTTGTGCTTCTTATGGCTGTTGGAGTGGCTGGCATCAATCATGACAGATGGCGGAAGACCGGCTGCTTTCAGCGCTTCGCAGACTTTGGCTACGCTCTCGGCATCGTAATTCGGCGCTTTGCCGCCGCGAAGGATGACATGGCAGTCTTCATTGCCCCCCGTAACAACAATAGCGGAGTGGCCGCCCTTAGTGACGGAAAGGAAGACATGTTCGTTTGCGGCCGCTTTAATGGCATCAATTGCAATTTTGACGTTGCCGTCAGTGCCGTTTTTGAATCCGACGGGGCATGAAAGACCGCTCGCCAATTCACGATGCACCTGACTTTCTGTGGTACGAGCTCCGATAGCACCCCAGGAGATCAGGTCTGCGATGTACTGCGGCGTGATCATATCGAGATACTCCGTACCTGCGGGGACACCCAGTTCATTGATCGTTAAGAGGAGCTCGCGGGCTAAGCGAAGGCCGTGGTTAATATGGAAACTGCAGTCCAAGTCCGGGTCATTGATCAGGCCTTTCCAGCCGATGGTGGTGCGAGGTTTTTCGAAATAGACCCGCATGATGATTTCAAGGTCATCGGCAAAATGACGGCGGAGTTCAGAGAGTTTTTCTGCATATTCTTCGGCGGCAACGGGATCATGGATTGAGCAGGGTCCGACGATGACAAGGAGCCGGTCGTCTTTGCCGTGAATGATGTCATGGGCAGAGTGACGGGCAATGTGTACGGTTGAAGATGCGAGTTGTCCGCAAGGAAATTCGCGAATGAGGTAAGACGGCGGAGTCAGTTCTCTGATTTCTTTAATTCTGAGGTCGTCAGTTGTGTAAGGCATTATGGTTCTCCATTATGGCGCCTGTCGGGATTGAGGCTATAAAAAACCGCCGAGTCCCGAAGGAGCGGCGGTTGAGTAGTGTTGTGTGATCTTAGATGCAAGCCGTCACAGCCCTACCTTCCGCCGCGGACGGAAAGTAAAAGCCGTAAAAGTAAAACTTAGAAGCGAACATCTTTTGATACTTGCTAGTAAAAAGGTACTGAGGAATAATTTACCGTATTTTTCTCTTTCTAACGAAATTTCTTTCAGAAATTACTTGCTCATGAAAAGAAAGATCGTTGAGTGATAGAAAACAGGCGCTGAGAAGAACAGCATTTCCATTCTGTCCAACGCCCCACGAGTCAGCATCATGCTGGTGTCCAAGCGAACTGCTCCTAAAGAGCGCTTAACCGAGGACATGACCAGAGCGCCTAGCGTTCCCGAGACAATAATCAACAGGGACATTAGAGGTGCCTGCCAAGCACGAAAGGGGGTCATCCAGAAAAGTGCAGAGCCCATGATCAAAGCTCCGATGCTTCCGATAATGATGCCTTTGTATGTTTTGTACTGATTACTCCAAGTCGGTTTGCCGCCCCAGATGGCGGATGCCATGATTTGGAACAGGTCCGCAAAATAGAGAACCAGCAGGAAGTAAAGCATCAGCAGCAAACCACTGGAATTAAATCTTGTGAGGTTCAATGTAGCAATCGCAGGAGCGTGGCTGACGCAGAAAATGGCCAGCATAATGCCCCATTGCACTTTGGCAACACGGTCCAAGAAGCGGTCGGTATCTTTGGCCAAGGCCATAACGACCGGCAGCGTCAGGAATAAGTAGACCGGGATGAACAAGGAGAAAAGCCCGATCTCTTCATACCCTAAAAGGATGTACTGAACGGGAATTGCGATATAAAACGCAATAATCAAAATGACGTGGTCATGGCGTCGGGTTGGAGTCAGGGCAATGAATTCCCGCAGAGCAAAGAATGAAGCAAACGCGAAGAAGATGAGAAGCGCTGCCTCACCAAGACAGAAAGCAATCGCAAAAACAATCAGCAGAGGCCATGAAGCACGAACGCGGGAGTTAACAACGCGAAGATTGTTGAGTCGAGTTTCGTTTCCTTGGGCCCGGGAGACCAGCCAGTTGCCGATAATCGTGCCAATGGCAGAGAGAACAATAAGAACGCCTAGAATCGTGAAGTAGGCTTCTTGAGTGGAAAATCCTAAACGCATATTAGAGCTCCCTGGCTAAACTGATGACGGCCGTTCTAGCTCTTTCTAAGAACTCTTCTTTAGAGTCGTCGACAGAGTGCGGCAGAGGTGCACCGAATCTTACGGAGCACATAGTCGGAACGGGCAGAAGGGCACCTTTCGGCATGGAGCGGTGCAGATTTTCCAAATAAACGGGGATGAGTTCAACTTCGGAAAATTCTCTCATCAAACGCCAAATACCGCTCTTGAACGGCCCGGGAAGCGGCTGGGGAGAGCGCGTGCCTTCCGGAAAGATAATCAGAGAGGAGCCTTCGCGAAGAGCCTGACGCATCGGATCCAAAGGGTCAGAGTTTTCCGTCCGGCGCCGGTCGACAAGAACGACGTTTAACTCGTCAACGGCAATTCTGCGGCGAATTCCGCTTTGCCAGTAATCACGAGCAGCAACTGGTCGGGTAAGCGGACGCAAAGAGCGAGGGAGAGCAGACCAAATCACAATGGTGTCGAGGTGGCTCGAGTGATTGGCAAAATAAATTCTCTGAATTTTTTCAGGTTTGCACCCGATCCACTGAGGATATGCGCCGACCAACAGACGAGTCAGCCACACCATCGGTGTCATGAACTTAAATGCGTGTTTCACGTTTCTTCGTTTTTCAATACATAATTTGGTAATTATGCCTCCAATGCCGAGGTGCATGTTGATTGCAGATTTGGCGGACAAGGGCATAGATGTACTTCTCAATTTTCAATAGAGACGTACAAATTCAAAGAAATGTCTGTTTTAACAAGAAAAAGGATGGGGGAGAAAGTAGCCGAACTTAAGACTCAACCTTTTGAAGATCTCTAAAGCAATTTCTGCAAGAAACAATTAACGCAATATCAATGAAGAATTTACGGCTCCAATGAGCCGCTGAGATTCAGTTGGTCTTTCAGGCGCGGAAGAATCAATGAGATCACAAAAGCCAATGCACAGAAAACCAACACCAAGCACAAGGCAGTTCCGAGCGATGAATGAGAGGCGATCCATCCAAGCGTCGGAGGTACGACCAACAGACCTCCATAAGCGACGATGGCGATGAAACTGCTGGCTTCGGAAGCTGTAATTCCTTTGCATTTTCCGGCGAGACTGAATATTGTCGGGACGACAGGCGCGAGTCCAAGTCCCATAACAACGTAGCCGCAAAGCGCTGTTGCAGGACCCGCGGACGAAAGTACGAATGACATTCCGCAAAAAACAATCAGAGAGCAAATAGGCAACAAGCGAAAATCCCCCACGCTTTCTCGAAGTTTGTCTCCGAAGAGTCGAACGATGAAAATGGTTCCTGAGAACAATCCGTACACCAGGGCGGCAACAGCTTGGTCTGATTCCTTTGAACTGACCATGTAAACCGAGCCCCACTCGGCCACGCTGCCTTCAATGTCGTAAGCCAGCCAACTTAGTAAGCCGAAACAAATGAGGATGAGCGGGTAGGCTCGTTTTGTCGTATTTACTCTGGAAGTCTCAGAGCTTGCCACCTGCCGATCCTCTTCCTGAAGATACCGACAGCCGAACAAACAAACGACAGTCCAAGGAACGACCAAGATTAAAAAGCTGAAAAGCGGCGAAAGGTCGAGGTAGGCACAAAAGGAAGCAGTCAAAGAACCGACGATGCCGCCTAAGCTAAAGAAGGCATGAAACAAATTCATCGATCTCGTTTTGTATCGACGCTCGTAGAACATGCCTTGAGCATTCATCAGAGCATCAGTTAGACCGATGCCAAAACCGATGACTGCAAAGCCTGCAACTAATGAGGTGAAAGAATTTGCGTAGCCAGCGATCACAAGTCCGATAGTGCTGAGTGAGGCGCCGGCGGCAATAGTTGGTCGATCTTTAAGAAGACGGACGAGTCTGGAAGAGAAAAACAGTCCGATGCAGCCTGCGATTCCGAGGCAAAAAAGAGCGATGCCAAGTTGTAAATCGTCAATCTGTGCACTTTCTTTGATCGCGGGCATGCGAGAAGTCACCAGGCTGTAGGAAAGGCCCGGAAGGAAAAAGAAAGCTGCGCAGCTGAGCTTGTTTTTGACTGCCTCGGAGAACATTTTTATCAAATATTTTGATTAGAGCTTTGAATTTTATTGATAAAAATAAAGCGGCTCAAAGAGGAGCCGCGGAAGAACAGAAGATATTGTGCTGGTCAGGTATTAAGGCTGCTGTGGAGCAGGTTTTGGACACAGAAGGCTGTGCAGACGGTCCATCGCGCTCTTCTCCTTAATCGGTCTGAACTTCGGATCAAAGGTCGTGGATTTGATCTGTTTGCCCTTGCCGTCTAATTCCGGATAAGTGACGAGAGCAATCGGAGAGTAGATTTTTGCCAAGCAGTCCATGCTGAACTGGACCTTTGCAGACTTCGAGTCAGGTGTGTAACTGTGATTTTGAAGCGTCCAAAACTGCAGTTTGTCGCCTTGTTTCCGCATGCCTGTTTTGATGAGGTACATGTCATCCGTGACTTGCGTCGTATTGTGCCCGGCTATGACCGGCGGGATAAAGAGCGGAATCGGAATATTCGATCCTGCAGGCGCTGCGTTTTGGCGAGCATTAAAGCCGCGAAGCGCAGGGTTCACTGGAGCAGGTCGGTAAATTCTCGGAGGCGGAGTGTAGGACCGGTGCGGACGAATGGTGGTTCTTCCGCCGAGGCGGACTGCCTGAGCGTCCGTTGCTAATGATAGGAGACAGATTGAGGCACAGAGGCCGACGAGGAGTTTGCTCATAGCTGCAGACTTGAGGTTGAGGTTTTTTCTCGATTCTGCGCCTAATTGGGTGCAAGAAAAAGAGGACAAAACGAGAATATCTTTTGACTTCGGATTGTGGTTCCGAGGTCAGAATGTCTCGTCGTCTGCAAACAATCGCCTGAATCGGCTGTATCAGTTGGCAGTGCCGCCGACGGTGAGCCCGTCAATGCGGAGTGTCGGCATGCCGACACCGGTTGGAACCTGCTGACCATTCTTTCCGCAGGTACCGCAGCCTCTGTCTAATTCAAGATCATTGCCGACCATGACGATTTTTGTCAAAGCATCTGCGCCATTGCCGGTTAGTGTGGCGCCCTTGATTGGGTCGGTTAGCTTGCCCTTTTCGATCAGCCAAGCCTCACTCATGCTGAAAACGAAGTTGCCGTTCGTGATGTCGACCTGGCCTCCTCCGAAGTTGGACGCATAAATGCCGTAGTCCACGGAAGAAATGATTTCCTGAGGATCGGATTCGCCCTGAAGCAAATAAGTGTTGGTCATTCGAGGCATCGGCAGATAAGCAAAACTCTCTCGGCGCCCATTGCCGGTCGTCTTTTGTTTCATGAGGCGAGCGCTGGTCTCATCGTGCATGAAGCCGCGAAGAATGCCTTCGTCGATAAGCGTGGTGCAGTGCGTTTCGTTGCCCTCGTCATCGATGGTCAGGGATCCTCGGCGTCCGGCAATGGTGCCGTCGTCAACGACCGTGACCAGCGGAGAGGCTACTCTTTGACCGATCTTGTCGGTAAAGACGCTCGTTCCCTTTCGAATAAAGTCAGCTTCCAAGCCGTGTCCGACTGCCTCATGAATCAATACGCCCGGCCAGCCGTTCCCCAAGACGACGGGGAGGCTGCCGGCCGGAGCCGGTCGCGCATCTAAGTTGCGCACTGCGGCATCGACGGCCTCTCGGGCATACTGCTCAATAATTTCCCCGTTATAACGATCTAACGAAAATCTTCCGCCGCCTCCGGCTTGTCCTTGTTCTTTTTTGCCGTCCTTTTCAGCGATAACGCCTAAGTTCACCCGAACCAGCGGGCGCACGTCGCCGATTAAAGTGCCGTCCATTTTGGCGATCAAAATCGTGTCATGCGAGGCGCCGACGGAAGTCGTCACTTGAGTGACGAAAGAAGACCGGTTGCGGGCGTGTTTATCTAAGGACTGAAGAAGTTTGATCTTGGCGTCCGTGTCTGCCGCTTCAATCGGATCAACAGCACGGTAAAGAACTTTCGGACCGTCCTTAGGTGTGACATTGACTGTAATTTGATTGTTAGTAGCCTGCGCAATAGCTCGTACGGTTCTGACCGCCTCAAATAAAGAATCACGGGAAATTTCTTCTGAGTAGGCGAGAGCCGATTTTTCACCGCAGACGGCCCGAACGCCAACGCCCATGTCCGTGTTGTAATGGCCCGTCTTAACGATGCTTTCTTCAAGCACATAGCCTTCTGAAACAGAGCACTGAAAGTAGAAATCAGCGTAGTCAATGTTGTAACCGCTGAAAAGCGCAAAGGCGTCCTGAATGTCTTTTTCAGAAAGACCGTTGCGGTAGAGAAGGGTTTCGATAGCGGCAGAAGTGTTGTTATTCATATTTCACGCGATTATTCAGGGCAGGCAAAAGTGCTCTGACCTGACGAAGGAAAGCCGGATCGACGTCAGTGAAGCAAACGCCCGTTTCATGCCCGTTAAGAGATCCGACAACGGTCCCCCATGGGTCGACGGCACAGGAGTGTCCCCAGAAAGCTCGGCCGCAGGAAGAGCGTCCCGCTTGAGCTGCGGCTACCACATAACTAAGGTTTTCTATCGCACGGGCACGAAGAAGAACTTCCCAATGCGCTTTCCCGGTATTAGTTGTAAAAGCGGCCGGGAGCAGAAAACAGTCGACGCCGGTTTGACGACGAAAAAGCTGCGGGAAACGCAGGTCATAGCAAACGGCGAGGCCGATACGAATGTCTAGGCCGTTTTCTAACGGATAGTTAAAAGAAACCGTCTTATGGCCGCCTACGTAAAGCTCGGACTCGTCGTAACGCTCCTGCTGACCCTCATACGAAAATAGATGAATCTTGTCGTACCTTGCGGCTTCCTGGCCGAATGCGTCATACACCAGCATGGTGTTGGTAACGCGGTGTTCATCATCGGATTTCAGAGGAATCGTACCGGCGGCAATCCAAATGCCTAATGATTTAGCGAGCCCGGCCATGATCTTCTGCACCGGGCCGTCTTGGTAGCGTTCAGCCGCATGAAGAACATCTTTCGGATCATTGCTCATGATCGTAAACATTTCCGGAAGTAGCGCGAGGTTGGCCCCTTCTCGGGCAGCTTTACGAATGAGAGATTCGGCGATCTGGAGATTGGCCCCGAGATCTGGTCCGGATGTCATCTGGCAGGTGGCAATACGTAACATGGTTCCTAACGTTTAATCTTGGTGACGACCGGATCCGACCAAGTCCCGGTCACTTGATATTCGAAGGAGAAAAGCTTACTCAAGGGATCTTTGAAAATCAATTGGGCCAGGAAACTGCCGATACCGACGATCGGGTTTGCAACCGCGAGAGCCACAGACGCTCCTGCTGCATTGATATCAGGCAGGACCAATAGGTGCAGATTCTCTGTTTCTTTCTGCGTGTTGACGTTGCCATTAATAACAACAGTCGCGCTTCCCCCGATCATCGTCAGATCCTTGATATTCATCAGGCCGTCTTCCAATACCGCTTTACCGCGGATCGTGGAGAAGTTGAAGCCTGCGGAGTAAAAGTCTCTGAAGTCCAAGGTCAGGTAGCGCGTCAAAGACTGCAGCGTCAGCAGAGACAGCAGCTTGGCTGCCGGACCCGGTTGAATCTTGAGGATTTCGCCTCTCTTCAGATCGATATTCAGTTCTCCGTCGAAGCTCTCGGTGTTAAAGCCGAGGGGAGTACCGACCCAGGATAAATTACCGCTGATCGAGCCGTTGCCGGATCTGACCAGATTCTGCATATCCAGGCGATTCAGCAGGCCGCTGAGGTTATTGATATTGGTATTGATTAAAAGATTCGTTTCGTTGCCGCCGTCGAAACCTTTCAGCCAGCTGCCGGATGAGCGCAGCTGCGCAGCGCTGTTGGAAAGATTCAGCTTTGTAATTTTCCAGAGCTGCCCTTTTGTTGACGGAGTGTTGCGTGCAACTAGTTCCAGCTTGCCTAACCGCATATTGCCGTAGGTTAAATCATCGATAACCGCATTGATTGCGGGCCAGCCGCCTTGAATTTGAACCGGCTTGGATTTTTCTGCGGCGTCTCTTGCAGAGCTCGGGATGAAGAGTTTGGAAATATGCGCGATGAGCTCGGGTTCCTTGCCGTTTTGAGCTTTTTTCCATTCCAGATTGGCATTCATCTGATTGCTGTTGATCGTAATCAGCAGAGAATTCCCGACGGGTCGCCCTAAGAGCGAGAAGTTCGTTTGATTGAAATTGTCGATCTGCAGTTCGTCAATGTTAGCCTTGAGGAAGGCAATATCCGGCAGGACAACGGTTCCGGACGGTTTGGTATCCACTTTTAGATGATCAAAGACCGCCTGCCACGCCTTCGCCGAAACCAGCGGCGCCTTCAAGGAGATCGCATAGCCGTGAGACGGCAATGTCGGCAGACTGCGGTTGCCGATGGCAGCACGTTTGATGTCATTATTCTGCAGGATAAATTCCGAACTCAGGAATCCCTCAATCATGATTCTGAGATCCGTGGCCTTGTTGTCTGTGACGATATTGAGGTCCAGAGGTGCAGACAAAGATGCCGGTTTTTCCATAGGAGGCGGCAGCTTGCTCTCCAAGCCTGAAAGCGAGCTTTTAACGTTCACCGTGACCTTTGGGCCGACGGTTACATTGACTGTAAAGGGCGTGTTGCCGCTCAGATATTTGTCTGCGGCTTTGGCAAGCATCGGAACCGGAATAACCTGCGGCAATGCCTTAGCGGCGATGGTTCCGGAAGCAGAAACCTTAATATTGCCCTTATCGTCTGTGTCGAGCGTCGCTTTTACGGCATTGCCGAAACAATCGGCGGTAATGCCCGTGCTCGAAGCACCTTTGTCATTGAAGTTCACGAGGCCGGTGACATGAGTCAAATCCGGAATCGAGAAATCATTGAACTTAACTGCATTATCTTTAAGCGTAAAAGCGCCGGAAACAGCAACTTCACCCGGACCGTCAAGCGGGATCTTCAGTTCGAGAGTCAGATCTCCGTTGCCGGTGCCCTCGGCCTTCTTGAAAAGACCGCCGGTGTAGCCGTCAACCGGAGAAGTCTTCACGTAAGACAAGAAACCGGGGAGGGCGCCGGACGCCGCTGCGTCTACATCCAACCAAACGGTATCCGCAGAGAAGGCGGGAATGTCGACTTGTGCATGCGTAAGCTGTACACCTTTATAGGTCCCGCGGTTGGCACTAATGGCCATGCCGTCGCCTTCAAATTTGACTACGCCGCCGACTTTTTCAAAGAGCGGCCAAATCGCTCCGCGTTTCGGAGAAGCCTTTGGATTATCCAGAATGTTCGGATAGACATCGAGAAGGACGTCCTCTGCATTAACGGATACCAGAAACTGATGTTCTTTAGATTCATGGAAGGGAAACTCGTGGAGCGGCCCCTTAAGAACGGCGTGGCCCCCGGTGGCTTTGCCCTCTAAAAGACCGTACCGCAGCCAGGTGATTGTGTCGTTGCCGACAACAAGCGGCATGTATTTCCAAACGGCAGGGACGTTTCCGCGTAAAACATCGGCTTTAAGGTCTGCGGTTCCGAGGGGAGTGTTGTCGGCGTTAGTGTACGTCCCATTGACCTTAACCGCAGCATCGGCGTTCTCAATCAGAACGTCTTTGAACTCGAGTGAAATGCCGTTAACGGTATTCCAAACCACGGTTCCTCCGATGCTGTCGAAATGGAAAGCGGCTGCTGGGAATAATCCTGGAAGAGCAACCGACGCGTCTTTTGTTGTGAGTACGGAGGTACCCACGCCATCTTTAAGGGTAATGTCGGCGCTGAGATTGATAAATCCCGGAAGCCACTGGGTATTGTCTTTGCCGGAGGCCCCGAAAGAGCAGAAATTACGCAGAGAAAGTTTGCCGTTGTAATGCTTGGGTTCGCTTGGCAGCCCCTGCCAATCTAAGTCCACATTAACGAGCGATCCTGAGAGCTTCCGCTCGGCGACGAAATCCTTGAAAGACTGAGGCAGCGGAAGCGACGGCAGCAAAGCAGTCATGCCCTGAAAAACTAAGCTGTTGGCATTGAAAGAACCGCCCGTGAATTCCTTGCCGTTACGGTCTAACTTCAGGCTCATATCCAGTGGAGGTAGTTTTTCTCCGGATTCCAGTTCAAAGGAGAAGTTTTCTGTCGACAGGCCGTAGGCCTTGTCCGACATATTTCCGGAAATCTTGCCCTTGACGAACTTCAGGCGCAGAGGTGCTAAGTCAGGCAGCTGGAGGTCGACATGAGACAGAGCTCCGATAAAACTTGCCGAGGACGGAGACCATTTCTCAAAGTTTGCCCACAGAGAGCCTGATCCTGTCCCTTTGTATTTGAAGGAGAAGTCAGGCAGCCATTTGGCCAGTTCGCCGAAATTTATAAAGTCAGTCTGCGCGTAGAGCTCCGCATCCCAGTCGGCGAGCTTAGACGGATTGAGCGCCGGGGTCTTAAAGAGCGCGCGAACGGTAATCGGAGAAGCGATCGCCGACGGGAGCGTCAGCGTAAAGGCCAGCTGCTTGTCCCGGGAGGAGCCGTTATAGGCGACGTTTACGTTCTTGATTTCAAGTGTTTTGTTGCTCTTCTGATCATGAATCAGAATCGTGCCGTCTTTGATTTCCAGAGACTTCTGCTTTAAAAGAAGCATGACGTCGGACGGCAGTTTCGTCGTCAGCGCATGCGTCTCTGTCTCGCCGGACATGAGTTTTTTGAGATTGACCTTTCTGCCCAATACGGAGAAGGACATCGGTGCCAGGCGGCGAACTTCGACTTTAGGGTTGTTTAACGTGACGGATTCGAAGATCGGAGTGAGGTTTGTTAAAGAACTAAGAGAAAGCTTTGCAGTAAGAGATTCAGCTGTGATCGGGTCTTTGCCCGGTTCGCCGAGTTCGATGTTTTTAAGCGTGATTTCGGGAGACAGCCCCTGCCAGTCGGTGTCGAGCGATCCGAACTGAACGGGAATGTCCAAAACATGAGAAATCTTGTTTTCGATCTTGGATTTATGATGGCCTCTTCCACTACCCGGCGGACTACCTCCCATTCGTCTTCCGAAAGTTCT
>URYO01000021.1 GCA_900552195.1 uncultured Sutterella sp.
CTTTGTGGGAACTTCTTGTTCTTACTTCAGAGAGTCGAAATTCGGAACTGCTTCCAGCAAGCGACAGGTGTAAGGATCTTTCGGACGATTAAGGATTTCTGCCGCCGATCCTGCTTCTACCACTTCTCCGGACTTCATCACAATGACTTCATCGGCAAGGTAACGAACGACGCCGAAGTTATGAGTGATGAACAAGTACGAGATATCTCGGCTTCTTTGGATTTCGTTCAAAAGATTCAGGATTTGGGCCTGCACGGAAACATCCAAAGCCGATGTCGGTTCATCACAAATCAGAAGTTTGGGTTCGACCACCAACGCACGAGCTATCGCCAAGCGCTGTCTTTGTCCGCCCGAGAACTCATGCGGATACCGATTCAATGAATCGGAACGAAGCCCGCAAAGACCGATGACATCTTCAATTCTTCCGAGCGCTTCACTCGCAGGAATATCAGGGTGCAGGCTCTCCAACCCTTCAAGCAGAATTTCCTTAACACGCATTCTCGGATTCAAACTGGAGAATGGATCTTGGAAAATAACCTGCATATCGACGCGGGCTTGTCGAAGATCGGGACCGTTCAAGCTGCCTAAGTCTTTTCCGTTCAAGAGCGCAGAACCAGTGATTTTTGCCTGCAGTCGGAGAAGTTGGAGGATGCCTCGGGCCACCGTGGTTTTGCCGCTGCCGCTTTCTCCGATCAATGCCGTTGTCAGCCCTCTGCGCACATCGAATGAGACATTGTTGACGGCTTTGGCGTATTCCGTCGGACGCAGAAAACCGCCGCGAATCGGAAACCAAACGCTGTAATTCTTGACTTCAAGAATGCGAGGCACATCTTTCTGCTCTCGCTCAACAACAACGTCACTTCGCGGAAGTTCGACCGGATCATTTTCAGGAAACAGGCAGCGAACTTTTCGGTCTCCAATCTCCTGCAGGACAACTTTATGCTGAGAACATTCGGGACGAGCTTTTTTACAGCGCTCGGCAAATCGGCATCCATGGAACTCTCGATTCAAGCGAGGAACCATGCCCGGTATTGCCTCGAGCATCTGGCTCTTTTGCTTTCCTTCAGGAAGCGCCTTCAAAAGATTGCGCGCATAAGGATGCAATGGCTTGGAGAAGAACTCACGTGCTGAAGCTTCTTCCACCAGCTCACCGGCATACATCAGCCCTACCCTGGCTGCGACCTGAGCCACAACAGCCAAATCATGTGTAATCAGCAGAATGCCGATGTTTTCGGTTTCCTTGAGATGCTTTAAAAGATCAAGAATCTGAGCTTGAACGGAAACGTCCAGCGCCGTCGTCGGTTCGTCTGCAATCAAATAGTTCGGCTCGGCCGCTAGTGCAATAGCGATCATAACGCGCTGCTTTTGACCGCCGGAGAGTTCAAACGGGAATGATTTCATTCTGCGTTCGGGCTCAGGGATTCCGACTTTTTTCAGCCAGTCGAGTGCTTTTGCTCGCGCTTCTTCGCCGCGCAGCGGTGTATGAAGAAGAATTGTCTCGACAATTTGATCCCCGACAGTCATCACCGGGTTTAACGACGTCGCCGGTTCCTGGAAAATCAAACTGATCTTGAAAGAGCGAATATTGCGCATCGCAGCTTCCGGCAAACCCATGATTTCTGTTCCGTCAACGGTAACAACACCGCTCGAGACTCGTCCGGAGCTCGGAAGCAATCTCAGCAGAGAAAAAGCCGTCATAGATTTGCCGCACCCGGACTCTCCGACTAAAGCGCAGATTTCGCCTCGATTAAGCGTCAGGCTCAAACCGTCTACAACGCGAACCGTATCCTCGGAAGTGAGGATTTCAGTCACCATATTAGAAATACGGAGCATTACTTTTTCCTCCCGATTTTGAGGACCAGTCTCGGGTCAAATGCTTCCCGAACGGCAGACGCAAACAAGTTGGCAGACAACACAAGTGTGAGCATGAAAGTGAAAGCCGCGCAAAGGTTCCACCAGACAACCGGTGTGCGGGAAAGTTCAAGACGTCCGGCATTAATCATGGAACCGAAACTGTGTGTCGTCGGATCAACGCCGACACCGACGTAAGAAAGCACCGCTTCATATAGAACAATGCCGGAGAAATCCAATACCGCCACAATCAAAATGATGTGGATCACGTTGGGCAGCACATGACGCTTCATGATCTTAAACGGCCCTAATCCGAAGGCACGAGCCGCTTGGATATAGTCCAGCTGAGAAATCTTTAAGGTCTCGGCGCGAAGGAGACGTGCGAGCGTGGCCCAGCCCGTCAGACCGATGATGATTGAAAGCATGAACAGACGAAGGTCGGCTCTCTCAATGCCGGTCGCATACATGCCGGGATGAGAATCAATGAACACCTGAATCATCAGCACGGAAGCCGCAATCAAAAGAACGCTCGGAATTGAAGACAACGTCGTGTAAAGGTACTGAATTAAGTCGTCTACCCAGCCCTTGAAGAATCCGGCACAAATTCCCAGAACCACGGCAAACGGAAGCGTCGTCAACGTCGCCAGAGTTCCGATCACAAGCGCTGTACGCACCGACTTAAAGGCTTGATACAGGACATCGTTGCCTGTTTGATCTGTCCCCATCACGTGGTAATACGGCCAAAGCGCGCCGATCAGGCACCCGAGGACGATTAAAATAGAGCAGGTCGTAAGGACTGCTTCATAAGGAACTTCATCGCGGCGCTTAAATAGCGTACGCACCTCTCCCTTGAATGAGCGATCTTTATATCGAGCAATCAGTCCGACCGTTAAGAACCACAGCAAAGCGCTAAGCACGAGTCCTGCACCTAGCCCGCAGGCCGATTTAACGATGATGTCTTCTGCCCAATCGGCGTTATTTTTGAGGTGCGCTCCTCCGGCTTTCAGCGGTTCGTAATCGCGCACGGGTTTGCCGTCTTCAAAGCGGGAAATTTTTTCAAATGTCTGAGTCGCAAGCGGCATCGAATAAGACTTCTCTTCGGCAGAAGAGGCTTTGCCTAGCGCTTTATCCAACAGGGAATAAGCCTTGACGTCATAGATCGGGCGCCCGGCCTGAACATCAATGACCGGACGAAAGTGCACAGAATCTACGACGGAGAGCAGAAGGAAGAAACACAGCAGCGAAAGCGAGCACAGCGAGGCGCCGGAACTCACAACATAGCGCCATCGTGCTTTGAGCTCTTCGGAGCGGGCAACATGAATCAGATAAAACGTTAGTGCCGCAAGAAGGACGACAATCACGATATCCGTTGGAAGCAAAACAAATTTAGGCATCATTTCAAACGGATCCTCGGGTCGGCAATCGTGTAAGCTACGTCCGTCAAAATCAGACCGATAACATACAGCACGGTTCCTACAAAAACCATGGTACGGACAATGGCGAAGTCCTGAGCATTAATCGCGTCAATCGTGAAGCTGCCTAAGCCCGGAATGCCGAAGAAGCTTTCCATCACTAAGGAGCCTAAAAACAGCATCGGAAGCACGGCAACCGTTGAAGTCAGAATCGGCAGGCTGGCGTTGCGCAGAACGTGTTTAAACAGGACGGCCGTTTCGCTTAAGCCCTTCGCGCGAGCGGTACGAACGTAATCCTTGTTGATTTCTTCCAGGAACATCGAGCGGTACAGCAGCGCATCGCCTCCGATGCGAGAGAAAACGCCGATCGCAATCGGAAGAATCAGGAACGAAATCATGGCCGTTCCCGTCTCAAAACCTGAGATCGGAACAAGCCGCAGAACTTTTGAGAAAAGCCACTGGCCGAAAATAATGTAGAAAAGCGAAGAGACCGACATCATGACAATGGCAAAGACCACGCCTCCGATCTCAAGCTTCGTGTGCCGGAAGAACACTAAACCTAAAGAAAACACGACAATCACGAAGACGCCGAGCAAAAAGGTCGGAAACGCCAGCGCAACTGACGGCCACATTCGGTTTTTGATTTCATAAGCAATGTCACGTCCCGCGTCCGATGCACCGAGGTCTCCGACCATCAGCCGCGCACTGTGCTGCCAAAAAATCGTATCCGTAAGCTTGTCTGAGCCTTTGGCCTTCTCATTCCAGAGCAGCGGTTTGTCGTAACCGTGTTCTTCTTTCCAGTTCTGGATCGCTTCGGCCGTCACACGCTTGCCGCCGATATTGAGGCGCGCCATATCATCCGGCGTGTTGACCGTAAAGAACAGCATAAAGGTGAGCAGATTGACGCCGATCAGAATCAGGAAGCCGTAGCCGATGCGTCTTAAGAGATAACGAATCATTTGACGTCCTCCTCTGTAGTGCGTGCGGTCATTCGTTCCCGCTTTCTATGAAGAGCCACGGCCGGAATAATCACCAACGCCGACAGCAGAACAAAAACCAGCAGCGGCCAGTAAATCGGTTTGTTCCATTCTTTAATGGCCTTTACACGCGTCTCGGGATCAAGTCTCAGATACTGAATATGGTTGCGCACGACCTGTGTGGGCTTGCCGTTATGCACCCACTGATGGAAAGCCGCCGAACTTGTCGGAAAGTATCCGAATGTCCAGGGCGCATCTTCCTGAACGATCTTAATCAGTTCATTAATGGCCTCGGCCTTAGCTGGGCCTTCGTCCATATAACGCATGCGGCTGAAGAGCTCGTCGTATTTCGGATTTTGATAATTCGAAGCGTTTTCTCCGGAGCCTCCGGTCTTGGACTTGGCGTTAGGACCGTAAAGCAGGAACAGGAAATTTTCTGCATCCGGGTAATCCGCGAGCCAGCCCCATAAGAAGAGCTGGTGATTGCCGGAGATCACTTTATCTTGGAAGCGGTTGTAGTCGGTGCCGCGAATATCGAGCTGAATGCCGATTTTCGCAAACTGCTTCTGATACCAGTCCAGTACGGCTTTCGTTGATGGAGACGCCGCCGCTTGGAAGTCGAGATTCAAGACCAAGGGTTCCCCGGTCTTCGCGTCCCGCCCTCCGGGGTAGCCCGCTTCGGCTAAGAGCTTCTTAGCTTCTTCAATAGATTTGCGGCGAACAAGACCGTCTTCAGACTTTTCGTAAACGACTGGGTTAAATGCCGCAGCGCCGTCCTCTCGATAGCCGAAGAGTCCCGGCGGAAGAGGACCATGCGCGGGGGATGCCAAGCCCTTCTCAAAGATCTGGATATATTCTTCCCAATCCATGGCAATAGAAATCGCCTGACGAAGCTTCTTGTTGCGCTCGCGCTCTTCAGGCGTCTTGCCTTCGCCGACGACCGGATCCATCCAGTTAAAGCCGAAGTACGTGTTTTGCGCTTCTACGGTCTGCGGAAACTGCAGCTTCTTTTCTTTGTACTCTTTTTCCTTTTCCGCGCTGTCGGCCATGCCGATCAAGAAGCCCTGACCGTTGTCGAGACGTTCAATCTGCGGAGAGTCGTAGTAGCCCTGAAGGAACTTCGTACGAAGCGGCACGCTTTCTTTTTCGGCCGTGATTTCAATCCGATCAATGAAAGGCAGCGGTTTTCCGCAGTCCTTTAAAAATCCTTTCGCTTCATCGCCGGGCTCCCCCGCGCAGGGATAAAGCTCCGTCTTACGGAAATTCGGATTGCGCTCCATGACATGTTTGCGGTTCTCAATCGATTCCACCAGCATGTAAGGGCCGGTACCCACGGGCCAATAGTTCAAAGACAAGTTGTTTTTGGCCATGCCCTTCTGGGCGTAGAAGGCTTCGGCCTCCCACGGAACCGGCGCAAAGAACGTCATGGCCAGCCAGTTGGGGAACTGCGGGTACTTTCCTTTGACTTCGAGCCGCAGCGTGTACTTATCCGGCGCCGAAACACCTTTGAGCTCAAACTTCCGCAAGTCTAAGAAAGGTAAGTCTCTGTCAGAGGGCTTGAGATCGGCGCGAAGGCGTTTGTCTTCTGTGCGAACCTGAACGGCAAAGTCTTTCAATCCCGGAAGATAGTTCACCATCGTTCCGTAGACCGGAGCAATGATGCGGGGATTGGCCATTCGCTTGATCGAGTAAACAAAATCCTCGGCGGTCAGCTCTCGCGTACCCTTCTGCGGCAAATCCATCGGATTGTGCAGCTCGTCGATGACTTCAGGCGCTAACGCGTGGTTGATGTATTCGCCCTTTTCGTTCTTGGCAAAAGCCGGATGAGGCGCAAAGAGGATCCCTTTTTTGATCGGAATCTCGTAAACACTCAGAGCGATTTTTTCCGCCGAAGCAGTCTCAGGTAAGGCCTTTCCGTCTTTATCCAGATAAACGGGTTTAACGACCTCTGCTGCGGAACGAGGGATCAGGCGATAAGGGCGCTCTAGGAAGTGATACTGGTAAAGCGGTTCGTAAATACTGTAGGTGTAAGGCGTCTCATCGGAAGAGTAAGAACTCGTCGGATCCAAATGCTTCGGACTGCGGCCGGAGAACGGCGTGTAAAGCGTATTGGAGGCAAGTTCTTTCTCCGTATGAACGGAGTTCGGAATTTCTTTGCAGGAGGTCAGTGCGAACACAGCAAAGACGGCCACTGACAGCTTAAGGAGCCTGCCGTAAGTTGCGCCGTATCCTACTTTAATTTTCACTGCTGTTCCTTTCGCCTATTTTGGGACGAGATATCTTATCAGATCACAAAAAATTCCAAAGAAATAAAATAGTTAGGGACGGTTTCCCGTCTAGGGGTATTCCCAACTTTTTAAGATTCGCGAAAGATTTTATCGCTCCGAAAAACGGGTATAAAGAATGACCTTTCAAGCCTGATTCTCAGGTACCCGTTTGTTAAAATGCGCTCTTATGTGAGGCTGGGCTTCAAGGAGCCTTTTTGAGCGCGCTTACGCGCGCTCGGATGAGAATTTGTTGATGGAAAAACACTATTTCGACTGGCCGGTTCGCGTCTACTACGAAGACACAGACTGTGCACGAGTGGTTTATTACGCAAACTACTTCAGGTTCATGGAACGCGCACGCACGGAATGGCTGCGCGCATTGGGCTGGAGTCAGGAGCGGCTGTACTCAGAGCTCGGCGTCGTCTTTGTCGTCGCCGAAGCCAAAGCCAAGTACAAGAAACCGGCCCGGCTGGATGATGAATTAGTGGTTCGATCAACGGTCGCCGCGTGCGGCCGTACTTCTTTTGAATTTCATCAGGAAATTCTGAGAGGAGATGAAGTGCTCAACGTCGGAGACGTTCGCTGCGGCACGCTCGACGCGCACACATTCCGCCCGGTGGCTATGCCCGAGCCTATTTCAGAACAACTCAAAAAACTTTTAACTCATTAATCATTCGTTAGTACAAGGGACTGTGATGGAAGCATCTGCCGATTTATCAATCATTACTTTGGTTGCTCATGCGAGCGCCGTTGTTCAGATTGTTTTGGCTATTCTTTTGATTTTCTCTTTAGTGAGCTGGACCATTATTTTTCAGAAATGGTTCCAGATGAGCCGTGCAAGAAGAGAAGCCCGCAACTTCGACAAGCGTTTCTGGGGCGGTGCAGATTTAAATAAACTCTACGAAAGCGCCACCGAGCGACGCTCTTCCATCGGTCCTCAGGAGGGCATCTTTTACTCCGGCATGACCGAGTTCTTAAGAAGCCGCGCGAGCAATCTTGAAGCCCGCGCCGGCACCTTCGGCGTCATTGACGGTGTGTCTCGCGCCATGCGCGCCCGTTATCAGAGAGAACTCGACATTCTCGAGTCGGGCTTGAGCGTTTTGGCGACCATCGGTTCCGTTTCTCCGTACATCGGTCTGTTCGGCACCGTATGGGGCATCATGGACGCCTTCACAGGCTTGGGCAACCTGGAAAGCGCTTCGCTGGCTGTCGTCGCCCCGGGTATTGCCGAAGCTCTGGTGGCAACCGCGATCGGTCTGTTTGCCGCTATTCCTGCCGTTATCGGCTACAACCGCTTTGCTTATAGTCTGGATCGTCTCTCGAGCCAGTACGAAAGCTTCATGCAGGAATTCCAGAACATTTTGGGTCGTCAGGCCTAAGGACGCAACATGGCACGTAACGGCAAAAGACGTCTTTTAGCAGAGATGAACGTCGTCCCGTACATTGACGTGATGCTCGTTCTCGTGGTGATCCTGATGGTCGCCGCCCCATACGTCAACCCTTCGATCGTCGATCTGCCGAAAGTCAATAAAGCGGCTCGCACTCCGGATAAAGTTGTCGAAGTCATTATCTCGCCAGACGGCAAACTCCAGATCCGCGATACTGCAAAGAAATTAACTCCGGTTGATTTCCCTCAGTTAGTCTCTACGGTCGAATCGATGCAGACCGACGGAAATCAGGTTCCGGTTGTCATTGCTGCGGATAAAACCGTCGCATATGAAAAAGTCATCGACGTGATGCGCAATCTACAAAAGGCCAACATCACGCGTATCGGTCTGTCATTGCAACTTGAAGGAAGCGGTGCCAAGTAATGGACGACTTATCTCCGAATCAAGCGAATCGGCTCTCAGGCGCTCAGGGTTATTGGGGCACGGCTTTTGTGCTCGCTTTAATCGCCCACGGGCTTCTTTTTGTGCTGCTCTTCGTTTCCATGCAATGGAGATCGGAGCCGACAGGCCCCGTCTATGCCGAACTGTGGAACGGCGACATGCCGGCAGCAGAAGCCCCGGCAGAGACGCAACCGGAACCGCAGCCTGAGCCGGAACCCGAGCCTCAGCCCGAACCGGAGCCCCAACCTGAACCTCAGCCGGAACCGGAACCCGCTCCCGAGCCTCCTGCTCCGGAAGAGCCTCAGCAGCAGCTGCCTCCGCCCCCGCCTCCTATCGCTCAGACGGATTTAGATCGTCAAGCCAATCTGTTTGAGGATCCGGACATCGTCCAAGAAAGACTCGACCGCGAAAAGAAGAAACAGGAAGAGGAAAAACAACGCATTCTTGAGCGCGAACGTCAGCTTCAGGAAGCCAAACGAGCTGAAGAGCAGCGCAAAGCCGAAGAAGCTCGCCAGGCTGAACTGCGCCGTCAGGAAGAAGAACGACGCATCGAAGAACAGAAGCGTCAGGAAGAGCTGAAGAAACAAGAAGAGCAGAAACGCTTAGCGGAAGAAAAACGTAAGGCTGAAGAAAAAGCAGAAGCCGAGCGCAAAGCCAAGCAGGAAGAACTCAAGAAGCAAGCTCAGGAACGCGAACGCAAGATCGCTGAAGAAAAGGCTCAGCGAGAAAAAGCCTTAGCTGAAAAGCGCAAGGCTCAAGAAGAACTCAATCGTCAGAGAGCCCAAGAACAGGCGAATGCCGTCCGCAGAAAAGAAATGCTCAGCCGCTTAACCGGCCAGAGCGGATCTGCCATGGGTTCAGGCTCCGGCGCCATGACGAACTTTCAGCAAGCCCAGTACAACAACCGTATCGTTGCCTGCATCCGTCCGCATATTACGTTTAATACGCCGGCCGGCGCCAAACGCGGAATGTACGTTGCCAAGTTCGATGTCCGACTGCTCAAGAACGGTCAGAAGGCTGTTCCGCCCAAGATGATCAGCAGCAGCGGTCTGAAGGCTTTCGATACAGCGGTGGAAAAAGCGATTCTGATGTGCAATCCCTTCCCCAAACCCCCGGTAGGAGACATTCCCTCTTCTATTACATTGACATTTGATCCGGTTGACGACGCAAACGGTCGTTAACCTAACGGAGACAGCCTATGAGTACCTCGGCAGCCGCATCCGCCGAAATCGCCAAAGTCGCACAAACAGCGGTTACGACAGAAGAACTTTTAAGCGGCGACAGCAACATCCTGGATCAACTCCTGCTGATGTTTGAAAAAGGGCTTAACCAGCCGATCATCTATTGGCAGCTGGCCTCCATTCTGGGCTCACTGTTTTTAGCTTGGCTGCTCGGCAAATACATCCGCATGCGGATTATTAAGCACTTAGCCGCCAATGAAATCATCGAAAGCGACGAGATCAAAGCGGAAGAAGGCGAAGCCCCTGTCAAGCCTGAACATCGCGAGAGCGCCTTCTGGGCAAAGGTAAGACGAGGCATAGAGACGCTGATTTTGCGGCTGAGTTTCCCGCTGCTTGGAATGTTCTTCATCGCGGTCAGCACCTTTACCGTGCGACTTTTCGGCTTGCTTCCTAAGAAAGCCCTGCCGCTGGAATCCATTGCGTGGCTGATTCTCGGGGCCTACGTTGTGATCCGCACGGTCGTATTTCTGCTGCACTCACTTTCGCGCAAATACAACAGCAGCCTGGATAACTTCCTGACGTTTTCGATTTGGGGCGGTGTCGCGCTTCAGATCGTCGGTGTACTGCCTAAGTGCGTCGAATTCATGCAGACCACCAAAATTCCGCTGGGAAGCACCAACGCAACGGTTTGGTCTGTCTTCCTTTCCGGCTTCTCGATTGCCTTAGCGCTCTTTATCGCGAAGTGGATCGGTCAGTTCTTTGAGAAATGGATAAACAGCCTTCCGACCATGGAGTCCAACGTCCGCGTTGTGATCATCCGGGTAGTCAAGGTCGTTTTAGTGACGATTGCGATTCTGATCGGTCTGGCTTCCGTTGGTATTGACATCACCGTGCTTGGTGTCTTCGGCGGTGCCATCGGTGTCGGCTTAGGTTTCGGCTTGCAGAAAATTGCCTCTAACTACGTCAGCGGATTCATTATTCTTCTGGACAAGAGCATCAAAATCGGCGACTTAGTAAATGTTTCCGGTGTTGAAGGCATTGTGACGGACATCAAAACGCGTTACACAGCGGTCAAAGCTTATGACGGCAGCGTCACGATTATCCCTAACGAGAATTTTGTGACCAGCAACGTCCGCAATACTTCTTATTTACTTGGCCCGGGCCGCGCCACCGTCATGATGAGCGTTGACTACAGCTCCAACATTGATGAAGTCATTGAGCTCATGACCGATATTGTTCGCAAGCAGCCTCGTGTCTTGATCAATCCGGCGCCCTACACCATTCTGACGAACTTCGGAGCTGACGGAATTGAGCTGACTTCTTACTTCTGGGTCCCAGATCCTGAAAAAGGAACCGCAACTCTGAGATCCAATATCGGACGCGCCATGTTCCGCGAGTTCAATAAACGCAAGATCAACATTCCGTTCCAGCAGCGTGACCTGCGCATTATTTCGATGCCGGATGTTGTCTGCAAGGTTGAAAATGACGTCCCTGTTGCCTCTAAGGCGGAGGTTAAAGCGGGAACGTAACTGTTTTCTTAACCCGCTCTATTCCGAAAAGTCGAAGCTCAGTCCTTCGACTTTTCTTTCTTTCGTCACTCAGTCCTCAATCCACAAAATTCAAATAACACCAATATGTTTCGCAAATTAGGTCCTTGGTTCATGTTCATCGCTGCATTATTCGTCATGAGTTTAGGTATTGCGCTCGTCACCCGAGGCAATCTCGGTACAACGCCGATTAGCTCGCTTCCTCTGGTTTCCGCTTATGCCAGCGACTTAACCTTCGGCGAAACAACTTTTCTGATCAATCTGCTTTTTGTCGTCGCCCAATGGATACTCCTCAGACGCTCCATTAACAAGGTGCTGCTCCTTGCACAAATTCCGATCACGCTGGCCTTCTCTTACTTCATCGACACCTCTATGAAGTTCACCGAGTTTCTGTCTTCTGATGTTTACTGGAAGTGTTTTGCAGTCTCGATGCTTGGAAACGTGGTGCTCGGACTCGGCGTTGCTTTAGAAGTGTTTTCCGGCGCCGCAGCGTTGCCCGGAGAAGGTCTCGTGCTTGCCGTTAGTACGGTTCTACACAAGCCATTTTCATCCGTCAAAATCGCCAATGACGTTATCTTGGTTTTGCTGACTTTACTTCTTAGTTACTGCGTTTTCCATGAAATACACGGGCTGCGAGAAGGAACTGTGATTTCAGCGTTATGCGTCGGTATTTTTGTGAAATTTTGGCTTGCCGGACTCACAAAACTCTTCAAGAGAGCGCCGGCAGACACAGAGTAACTATTAGAGTCTTCTAGCCACGGTGGATACCGGAGAATTTAAATCAGGCGCGATGGGTCGGAGTCGTCAGCTTCAAAGCCTTGCTGATTCTAAATATTGTCTCGAATTATGGAGAGCCTTCGGGACGGAACGCTTTGTACAACGACTTTCTTGAGAGACCCGTCTCCCTTGCGAGCTGAACCATTCCTTTGGCCTTCACCATTTCGCCAAGTGCTCTTCTAACGAGTGATCCGTCCCCCGGATCTTCATCAACACAGGCCTTGAAAAAGGCTTGAGGATTGTTTTCCGTATTAATAAGGAAGTCCTGGATGTCAAATTCTTTGGCAAGCTTCGTAGTCACGCTTTGTACTCTTCAAGTAAGTTCCTCGTCGAAATCTTCAGCGAAAGTTTAAATGAACGCCGGCATTCTTGATTGAACTCGGCAGCCTCTTACGCGACTACTGAATCCAGGTGTTGCTGTGCATTAAACATTAGAAGCGGGGCTTAAAGCTGAGTACACGACTGAC
>URYO01000022.1 GCA_900552195.1 uncultured Sutterella sp.
TGTTTTACGGGAGCCTCTTCTTTCGCAACGATATCTTTAAGCTCGCGGCGAAGAATCTTACCCACAGGTGTCTTCGGAATGGAATCAACGAAAACGATTTCTTTCGGCATCTTGTAACCGGTGAGGTTCTGACGGCAGTAAGCCTTGACCTGCTCGACAGTCAGAGACGGATCTTTCTTAACGATCACGGCCTTGACGCGTTCGCCGGATTTTTCGTTCGGAACACCGACCACGCCGCATTCCAAAATCTCCGGCATGCTCTGAAGAACGCCTTCAATTTCGTTCGGGTAGACGTTAAAGCCGCTGACCAGAATCATGTCTTTCTGGCGGTCGGTAATTGTAATGCGGCCGTTGCTGTCCATATTGCCGATATCACCTGTGCGCAGCCAGCCGTCGCGCAGAACGGCAGCCGTTTCTTCCGGCTTATCCCAGTAGCCGCGCATGACCTGCGGACCCTTCACGCAGATTTCGCCGGTGTGTTCCGGAATTTCCTGCGGAGTCGTCCAGAAGCCGAGGTCCTTGAATCCTTCACCGCGGATAGAAACCACGGTAGACGGGAACGGGAAGCCGACGGAACCGTTCCAAGGGGTGTTCATCGGGTTGGCGGCAACGCCCGGAGAGCATTCGGTCAAACCATAGGCCTCAATAATGTGGCCGCCGGTCACTTCTTTCCAGCGTTCGGCTACTGACTTCTGAACTTGTGTGCCGCCGCCGACGGTGAGCTTCAACATCTTGAAGTCAACCTGGTCAAATCCCGGTGTATTGAGCAGGCCGTTGAAGAGCGTGTTCACACCGCAGATCACGGTAAAGTGCTGTTTCTCGCATTCTTTGACCAAACCCTTCATGTCGCGAGGGTTAGCAATCAGCACCATGCGAGCGCCCCACTGAAGGAAGCTGCACAGAGCGGTCAGAGAAAAGATGTGATAGAGCGGAAGCGCTGTCATAACGACTTCGGTCTTCTTCTTGAAGTCGCCGGAAATCCAAACACCCGTCTGCTGCAAGTTGGCCAACACATTGCGGTGCGTGAGCATGGCGCCTTTGGCAATGCCGGTTGTGCCGCCTGTGTACTGCAGAAGTGCGATGTCATAGCGGTCGAGCTTGACCGGATTAAATTTTCTGGAAGCGCCTTGGGCGAGTGCGTCGCGGAAAGAGACAGCGTGTTCGAGATTGAACTCGGGCACCATCTTCTTTACTTTCTTCAGCATGAAGTTAACGAGTAGACGCTTCGGAGCAGAAAGCAAGTCGCCGACCTGAGTCGTGATGACGTGTTCAACGGGAGAATCTTTTTGAATCTTTTCAAACGTCTTGGCGAAGTTCTCGATGATGACCAAGACCTTAGCGCCGGAATCCTTCAGCTGTCCGCCAAGCTCGCGGGCGGTGTAAAGCGGATTGACGTTGACGACGATAAGTCCGGCTTTCATGATGCCGAACAGACAGATCGGATACTGGAGAAGGTTCGGCATCATCACGGCAACGCGGTCGCCCTGCTCGACGCCCGGGAGCGACTGCAGATAAGAAGCAAACGCCGTCACTTTCTCATCAAATTCTTTGTACGTCATTGTCTTGCCCAGGCTGGTAAAGACCGGAGCATCACCGTACTCTTGACAGATCTTTTCCTGGAAATCCGGCAGTGATTCGTAAATATCCGGATTAATGGTCGCGGGCACGCCCTCAGGGTAGTGCTTGATCCATAGATATTCTTGAGTATCTGTCATTTGTTTCTGTCCTAAAGAAAGCGTAACCCGCTAATTTTAGCGGGTTGCGCGATATAAAAACATTGAGAATTAGCCTGAGATTAAGCTTGGTGGGCAAGCTTGGAGATGTGTTTGGCGTACTGCTTCACATCTTCCCAGTCGGTAAAGTCAATGCACATAGACGGGTCTGTCGGGCCGTTTGTGATCTTCATGATGAGCTGAATGCACTTCTTATCAAAGAGATTCAGGTGCGGGTAGTCGATCTTGCCGGCAAAGCACTTGAGGTCTCTGGGACGCCACGGAGAGCGTTCAAGGAATTTCTGCATGTAGCGGTTGCCTTCGACTGTCGCCTTAAACGGTGTGCGGGCAACGACGGTAACGTTGAACATCGCATTGGGCTTGCGGTCGAGTTCCGTGCAGTTGTTGCGAACAAATTCGTAAACGTTCGGATGGTAAGTGCCGTAGACAACGGGGAAGCCGCAGAGCACGAAATCATGCTTGCTCCAGTCCACGCCTTCGCGAAGGGCTTCGGAGACCGGCATAACCGTCACGGTGTTTCCGAGTGCCTCGAGTTCGTCGGCAATAGTACGAACCATGCGGGCGGTATGGCCCATACGAGAGTAATAAACGATAAGAATGTTCTTCATTAATTCCGCTCCGATCGCGTCCGGGCCGACAAGGCCTTTCGCATCAATTTGTAATTTATTAAGTCGATTTTAGCAAAACCGCCCTGATTGGCTCATTTTTGTTAATGAGTTTACGTACTTAGGCGCATTGTCGGGTAAAATCCGATTTTTAAAACCCTGTTCCTATTGATTATTAGGAACTTTTATTCTTATATGGCTAAAGAAGACCTGATTGAAACAACTGCAACCGTTACCGAAGTTCTTCCGGACGCTCGCTATCGCGTCAAACTCGACAACGGCTATGAACTGATTGCCTACACAAACGGCAAAATGCGTAAGCATCACATCCGAATTCTCGCCGGCGATAAAGTTTCGCTGGAAATCTCCCCGTACGACATGACCAAAGGCCGCATCACCTTCCGTCATATCGAGGGTCGTCCTCCGGTCGCTGCCGCCGGCGGAAAACGCAAGTAATCGATTCAATAGAAGCACTCAGCAAATCGAGTGCTTTTATTTTGCGTGCTCGACGACCTCAATCGTCTGATCTTTAAACTGGACTTTCTGTCCGGCGCGGATTTTATGACCGCGTTCGGTGCAGACTTTTCCGTCCACATTCACTAAGCCGTCCTGTACGACTTGTTTTGCTTCTCCGCCTGTGCCTGTCAATCCGGCTGCCTTCAGCAGATCTCCTAAGCGAATAAATTCGCCGTTTAATTCGAATTTCATTCCGATTTCCTTTTTTGACTTTCTCAGATGAAATGCATTGTATTCCTGCAAGGCATTTCTTTTATCACCGGCGCCGAATTCGAGGCCTCAGAAACGACAAACGCCCCGAAGGGCGTTTGCGCTTAGATCTGCTTCTGCTGGATTAGATCAGAGACAGGAAGCGAGAGATCATGCGAATACGTTCTTCGACTGTGTCTAAGCGAAGGAATTCGCGATCGCAGTGGAATTCGCCGCCGGCAGGGCCGCATCCGTCAATGACGGGGAGACCGGCTTCAGCCATGTGGTTGCCGTCGGAAGCACCGCCTGCGTCAACCCAGTCGATATCGAAGCCTTCGAGTTTGGCAGCTTCGGTGATCTGAGCAACGAGTTCTTTCGTTGCGTCGGACAGCGGCATAGCGTTGCTGTGGCTGACGCGTTCGATTGTCTGAGTTACGCCGGGAGCCCAAACGGCAGCAGCCAGTTTGTTGATACCGTCGTCAAGATATTTGTCGTCTTCGTTGTTCCAGTAACGTGTGTCGAGCTTAACGACGCATTTTTCGGAAATGACGTTAGGAGCGCTGCCGCCTTCGATCACACCGGGGTTGACCGTTGTGCCTTTATCAACATCGGCCAGACCAGCAGCTGCCAAAGCAAAGCGCATAGCGGCGATGTTGGCGTTGGCTCCTTTGTACGGAGCGTTGCCGGCGTGGGAAGCTTTACCGTGGAAGGTTACGACGTAGTTGGTAGAACCCTTTCTGGAGCGGACGAGCTGACCGCCGGCGCGGGCTGCTTCAAAAACCAGAGCGCGGGAAGATTTGGCGGCGATGCTCTTGAGCCAGGCGCTGGAAGCCTTGGAGCCGGTTTCTTCGTCCGGGTTCAGAGCAACAGCGATGGAGAGTCTTTCCAGATCTTCAGGACGAGCAGCCTTCAGAGCGTAGTAGATGGCAAGAACACCGCTCTTGCAGTCGCTGCAGCCGGGGCCGTAGGCGCGGTCGCCTTTCACGGTCAAAGGACGAGCAGCGGCAGTTCCGTCAGGGAAAACGGTGTCGAGGTGAGCGTTGAAGAGAACGTCATAGCGGTCAGCGTTAGGCTTGTTCGTAGCGAACAGACCGTTGCCGGCATTCGGACCTAAGTCAACGAGGTCGGCTTTGAATCCGATGGATTCGAGGTGGCCCTTCATAATCTTAGCGGCTTCGGTAACGCCGGCAATGTTTGCAGTGCCGCGGTCTTTGTTAACCAATTCGGCCAAGTCTTTCATGTAAGAGTCGAGAACTGACATTGATGTTTCCTCTTATTAAAGTTGCGTAAAACAGTTGAGCCCGAAGGCTTAACGATTCCCGCGATTGTAATGATTTGTGAGATTTAGATAAATGAGAATAAATACCGCTGGACAAACCTATTTTGATTACTCAATTCGAAAAAAATTTCTGGTTCCGAGGTCGTTTTTGTGCTGAGATAAGGAATACATTCGCATTCCACGTCAATTTTCACAATCTATTAAAAAATGATCGAAGGTCTGGTCCTTCTACTCGTATTCCAACTTTTGGGAAACGTTGCCGAGATGTACTTCCATCTCCCGGTTCCCGGCTCGGTTCTGGGCATGTTCCTGCTGCTCGTTGCCTTGATCGCAAACGACCGTCTGGCTTCCTGGGTCCGTCCGATTTCCTTAGTCCTGATTTCTTATCTTGCCGTGCTGTTTGTTCCGGCCGGTGTCGGCATCATGCTGCACATTGACCGACTTAAAAATGAAGCGCTTCCAATCGGCGTCTCCTTAGTCGTCAGTACAATCCTGACCATCGCCGTAACCGCCTTAGTCATTAAGTACTCCACGATCTGGCTGCAGAAACGCAAAGAACAGAAGGGGGCAAGCCATGAATAACATTGATTTTCACGGCATCGAGGAGATTTGGTCCTCGCTTTCTACCTCTTCTCTTTTGTGGCTGACCGTCACCCTGGCGGCTTACCTCTTTGCTCAGAAACTTTATAAGTGGAGCAATTGGAATTCTCTGCTAAACCCGGTAGCAGTTTCCATCGTCACGGTTGTCATTTTGCTGATGGCTACGCATACGCCCTATCAGACATACTTTTCGGGCGCCCAGTTCATTCACTTTTTGCTCGGACCGACAACGGTAGCGCTGGCCGTGCCGCTTTATGACCTCAGAATTCAGCTGGCTAAAAATTGGCTTCCGATTTTATTGGGACTTTTTGCCGGCGCCGTTACGGCTATTACTTCGACAGTCCTGATCGCAGGACTCCTCGGAGCGTCTCCCGAAACCATCATCAGTTTGGCTCCGAAGAGTGTCACGACTCCGATTGCCATGTCTATTGCAGAAAAACTCGGCGGCCTGCCCGCGCTCTCTGCCTCCTTGGTGGTGCTAACCGGCGTACTCGGTTCAATCTGCGCAGGTCCTTTATTCCTGCTCCTGAAAGTCGACTCTTCATCTGCTAAAGGTTTCGCGCTCGGTCTTTCCGCGCACGGCATGGGTACTTCCCGCGCCTTCCAGATTGACTCAACAGCCGGCGCCTACGGAAGTCTCGCCATCGGCTTAACCGGCTTGACCACCGCGATTCTGGCGCCGCTGCTTACGCCGCTTTTAATGAAGCTTTTCTTCTAGTTGATCTCAGAGGAATCAATGATCTTGATTCCTCTTTTTTTCCATTCGGCTCGGGCTTCATCTAATGAACCGTTCACGTCGATCCCGCGACTGGCGTCTTCAATCAAGTAAACCTTGAAGCCCTCATCCGCCGCATCTATGGCTGTCCAGCTGACACAAAAGTCAGTGGCTAAGCCGCAGACAAAGACTTCCGTAATTCCCTGAGACTTGAGCCACACGCCTAAGTCCGTCTTGGTTTTACGATCGGCCTCTAGAAAAGCGGAGTAGCTGTCGATATCCGAGTGCGCGCCTTTCTTCACAAAACAGTCGCCGTTTTCTGTATTCAATCCGTCGGCAAATTCTGCGCCGACCGTGTTTTGTACACAGTGCTCGGGCCACAAAACCTGCTTTCCATAAGACACGTCAATGGTGCTGTAAGGTGCTTTGCCCAGGTGAGAGGAGGCAAAAGAAATGTGACCTTGGGGATGCCAGTCCTGCGTAAAGACAACGTGTTTGAACTTCGGAGAAATCCGATTGATGACGGGCACAACTTGACTGCCGTCCTTGACAGGAAGTGCGCCGGTTTCTAAGAAATCTTTCTGGACGTCGACGACGATGAGCGCCTGGTTGTCTTTCATTTAGCCTCACTCCAATATCCGCAGAATTTGTCAATGATGTCAGCTGTCGTGCCGCTCTCGGCAAGCTAGCCGTATTGTCCGACTTCCAGAAGCGCCAAATCAATTCGGCCAATCTCTAATGCCTTATCAAAAATATCTTTCAGGGCAAAGTATTGATAAGGGAACTGAAGAACAGGAAGACCTTTCTCGGGGAAGATCTGAGCAAAGCCGTTAGACAGATAACGAGAGGCTCTACCCATGAAAGTGTCAGACATCTCAGAGGCAGAGTCTGCCAAGTACATTACTTTGGTGCGCCAGGAATCCGGAATCGGAGACTCTTTGGTCAGGAGCAGTGCGTCGGAAAGCATAAAGCCGGCTAAACCGAGCGCCTTGATGACACGAACTTGATCCTGTGTTGTGACAGAACCGGCGCCGAGCACCGGAACTCTCAATGCTCTCGCGCACTCGGACCACAAGACCAGGGAGTCGATCTCAGCCTGGTCTTTACCGATTTCTTCATGGGAGAGAAGACCTTCTTCGGCCCAGCCGGCGGCTACGACGGCATTAACGCCGCTGGAGACGAGAACTTTTGCGTCTCTGAGGTTAGACGCGATGCCGAAGACCGGAATGCCGTTGGCTTCGAGCTCTTCCATGTAAGGCTCTCTCAGGCCTCCGAGTCTCAAGCCGATCGCTGGAACCTTCAGTTCCACAAGCTTCTTGAACTGGTTATCAAACAAAGGAGCGGACAATTGTCTGGCAGCCGTGCATCCCAAATCCTCTCTGAGCGGAGAGAGCGCCGTGTCCTGCAGGCGAAGTCTCTCGGCGTCTAAGATCGATTCTTTTTGCGGGAACATGAGTACGGCAAAAGGCTTATCGGTCAGCGAACGAACTTTTGCAACATCTCTTTCGATTTCATCTTCCGTTTTAAAACCGATATGGAGCACGCCCAAGCCGCCGGCATTGGAAACCGCCGCTGCCATTTCCGGAGTGTCCCACCCGAGGCCCGGCAGTCCGATCACCGGTTTGGAGACCTTGAAATCGTCTAAAAACTTCTGAGTTTTGTCTGTTGCATTCTGAGTCGCAATCATCTCGAATCCTTTTATTCTTTCGCGCTAATGAGCCGCGGCATTGTTTTTGGCAAAACAGCATTGTCGTCTGTTTCAACTACGCACACAAGAATAGCGAAAAACGCCTGTCTGTTGATCGCTAACTCATTAAAATGTCGGGATTATCGTAAGGAGTTTTGTGTGGAAACAAAAACAGTTGTCATTGGACTTTCAGGCGGAGTGGATTCTGCCGTCAGTGCCTACCTTCTCAAGAAGCAGGGATACGAAGTAATCGGTCTTTTCATGAAAAACTGGGAGGACGATGACGACAGCGAATACTGTTCTTCCCGACAGGATTTAATCGATGCCACGGCTGTTGCAGATGTAATCGGCATCGATATCGAAGCCGTGAACTTTGCCAAAGAGTACAAGGACCGCGTTTTTGCGGAATTCTTATCTGAGTATTCTGCGGGTCGTACGCCGAACCCTGACGTTCTCTGCAATTCCGAGATTAAATTCAAAGCCTTCCTGGATCACGCCATTCGTTTAGGCGCTGACAAGATCGCAACGGGCCACTATGCGCGCGTTCGCGAAAGAGACGGACTCTTTGAACTTCTGAAGGGTGTGGACAACACCAAAGATCAGAGCTACTTCTTAAATCGCCTCAATCAGTACCAGCTCTCGAAGGCCATGTTCCCTGTCGGAGACATGTGCAAGACCGAAGTACGCAGAATTGCCGAAGAAATCGGTCTTCCGAACGCCAAGAAAAAAGACAGCACCGGTATCTGCTTTATCGGAGAGCGTCCGTTCCGCGAGTTCCTCCATCGTTACCTCGCCAACAAGCCCGGTCCGATTAAAACACCGGACGGAAGAATTGTTGGTGAGCACATCGGCCTTTCTTACTACACCTTAGGTCAGCGCAAAGGTATCGGTGTCGGCGGCTCTAAGTTCGGCAACGGCGAACCTTGGTTTGTTGCCCGTAAGGACATTCCGAACAACACGCTCTATATCGTCCAAGGTCACGATCATCCCTGGCTTCAGTCTTTCTCGCTTTCTGCCACGCGACCCAACTGGATCAGCGGTACGGCACCTGAAGCCGGAAGAATGCTCGGCCTTAAAACGCGTTATCGCATGGCCGATCAGGAATGTAAGGTGATCCGAGCCGACGATGAAAGCGTTGTGGTTTCTTCTCTTGATCCTCTTTGGGCGGTGACACCGGGACAAAGTGCGGTCTTTTATGACGGCGAAGTTTGCCTAGGCGGTGCGATTATCGACACCAGCCGCTAACACCAGACGGCAAAACGGCGTTCTTCCTTTGCGGTTGAACGCCGTTTTTGTATTTTCGAGAGGACCGGATAGCCCTCTTCCTATAGTTAAGCTGACAAGTTAGTTTGCCTTCTTCCGCAGCCCTTTAATCGCAAAGGCCACAATCAGCACGAAGACGGCACCGGCAATTCCGGCAGGCGTATGCATTTCCGCCAAGTTCGGAATATGCGGAGTCAGTCCGGGGTCGCCTACAATCAATGTGCCTGCGATCCAGCCCAACAAAGCGCCGCCGGCGTAAACAATGATCGGATAACGATCAATAACCTTCAGGAACAACTGGCTGCCGCCGAGAATGAACGGGACACTCACTAAGAGACCGAAGATTACAAGCGCCATCTGATGACCGGCAGGTGCCTGTTCTGCCGCACCGGCAATCGCAATAACGTTGTCCAAGCTCATCACTAAGTCGGCAACGATAATGGTTTTAATCGCGCCCCAAAGACGCTTACTGGCATGAATTTCATGCTCCCCTTCATCCTGAGGAACAATGAGTTTGATACCGATCCACAGAAGCAGAAGCGCTCCGACGAGTTTGAGGAAAGGAATGCTCATGATCGTGACGGCAAAAGCAATCAGGATCACACGCAAGAGGATGGCACCGCCCGCTCCGTAAAGCACTCCTTTAAAACGGAGGCTCGGATCAAGGTTTCGGCAGGCAAGAGCGATCACAACTGCGTTGTCACCGCCGAGCAAGATGTCTATCAAAATAATTTGAAGAACGGCCACCCAATGAATTTCGGCAAACCAAGCGATAAGCGCTTCCAATGAAATATCTCCTAAGCGTTGAAATCAAATTGACAGCTGATTGTAGCAATGCGTTGATTTTTCGTAGTTTTAGCGTGCCCGTTCTTGTGAAAGAAGCGTGAAAACTTTGACGGTCAAAATTTCTGACAAAACCTCTTTGCGATGATGAAACACATCTTTAGTACGTCGGTATACTTCCGTTGTGCAATCTATCGCCGGATAGGCACCTTTTTCAGTACTCCGTAGGCCATTGAAGGATTACTTACAAAGGTGCCTTTTTCGTTTTTGGAGGATTTAAATGTCTTGGATTTACCTTTTCATTGCAGGAATTTTTGAAATCGTTTGGGCTGTCGCTTTGAAATATGCTGACGGCTTCAGCAATTGGTTCTATAGCGCGGTCACCATTATCGGTATGGTCGCGAGTGTCTACTTCTTGGCTGTAGCGATGAGAACAATTCCCTTAGGAACTGCCTACGCCATTTGGACCGGTATCGGTTGTATCGGAGCCTTTATCGCCGGCATCCTCTTGTTCGGAGAAGCCTTCACAGTCTCCAGAACCGTTTTTGCCTCGCTGATCGCCATCGGAATCATCGGTTTGAAATTCTCAGCTTCTTAATTCAAGAACTCCACAACAGCAAAAGGCTTTTTGAATTGTATAAGGGCTTTCTCCTTAAAAGTGGATTGAACACATAGTCCGAAAGTGGACTCTTTTTCTCAAAGTGGATTGGAGAAAATGAAGTCAGTCTTAAGGAGAACCTTATGCAAAACACAATAATCAAATCCATAGTTTCGTTAGGTCTGTCTTGTCTTTCGCTGTCAGTATTGGCAGCCGCGGCTCCTCAGCAGCCTGTAGACAAAAACCAGTGCTTCGGCTGTCACGCGACCGCCATCAAGACTCTGTCTACACGCGGTGCGCATAAAAACGTGAATTGTGTGGCATGCCACGACATCAGTCCGGACCACGTCAAAGCCCCGAGCCGCGACAACCGCCCGACTACGCATTTCGAATATGCCGCTTGCGGTCAGTGCCATACCGAGCAGCACAAAGACATCATGGATCCGAAGTACCACTATGAGTGGGCACTTAAAAATACACCGCCCGCTTATGCTCAGATCCGCGATATCGCCGGCGACAACTCTTTCCGCGACATCCAGTTCCGTCTGCCGCGCTTCCATTCGAGCATCGTGACCGACCTCGCAAACGTCCGCTCTGACGGTCGTTATCAATACAAGAAATACACGGACCTCTCTAAACCGGGCGCTCCGATGTGGGAGGCGCTTACCGACACACGTCCGAACGAAGGCGACAAGATTCTGCCGTCTAAGACCTTGTCTTTAACTTGGCGTCCGCAAAAAGGCCGTGAAATTATGGGCCGCTCTGACTGCTTGAAGTGCAAAACCTCCGACAGCATCATGGACTACGCATACTTAGGCGCCAGAAACCCGAAAGCTCCGCTCGCTTTTAATGATCCGGACCACAAAGTTCTGAAGACCGTCAACAACAGCTTCAACTGCATTACCTGCCATGACCCGCATTCAGCGGAACCTCGCATCGTCTTCGATCATCTGATTGAAGCCATGACTCATCCCGATTACAAGGACTACAACTATCAGAAGAACGCCGGAAAGACCGGTTATCCGAAGATTGAAGTCATCAATATGGGTGTCCGCGGCTATCCGAGAAAGATCGCCATTCTTGAAAAAGCTAACTCGAACTATATGTGCGGTCAATGCCATGAAGGTCATAACCGCTCCGAGACTTTCTACAGAGACAGCGACGGTCAGCTCGCTCATCCGAAGGACGCAATCGATAGGACCGGCTGGTCCGTCGGCACATTCTTTGCAGCGAACCCGATCGAACGCTGGAATCTCGTCAGAGGTTTAGGTCTGAATAACGGAACGGATAAGGCTACCGGCGTTAAGACTGTCTCGACTGACCACTATCACATGGAAACCGTCGTTGCTTCTAAGCACGGCCAAGCCGGCGTCGGCTGCACAGACTGCCACTTTGCCAAGAAAGCAAACGGCACATTGGAGCACCAGCCGAGTCTGCCTTCTCTGAAGTACAAGAACACCTGCGCAAGATCCGACTGCCACGGCAACCCGAACGGTGACAACTGGTCCGAAGGACAAGCCGCCTACATGGTCGCAACAATCCAGCAGCGTTACCGCATCCACAAAGAAAGACTTGAACGTTACGGAAGCGCCGCTCGCAATCTCCTGATCAAAGCCAAGAACGGCGAGGTTAAGATCAATCAGCCTGAATACCAAAAACTACAGGACGCTTACAGCCTCTACCTTCACACTGTCGGCTGGTACTTCTCAGACTATTCGAAGGGCGTTCACGATCCATCCGGATTTGAAGACACTTCTTCTCAAGTTATCAAGAATCTGAGAACTGCGACAGCAGCTGCACAGAATGCAGTAAAGTAAAATAACTCAGCACCGGCCGGAGACAATCTCCGGCCTTAAAGTTGCCGGAGCCGACATGACACACAAAGTTCAGCCGAGCCTCTCAAACATATCGCTAAATCTGAAAAGCGGAGCGCCGTCGCTCCAAGAGCAGCTCTACCAAAAGATCCTCGAACTCATCGAGCTTAAAAGTCTGCGCCCCGGAGACCCGATTCCTTCAAGCCGCAGACTCGCCTCTGAAATCGGTGTCTCACGATCAACAGTCGTCAGTGTCTATAACCGACTGTTGGAAGAAGGGCTTCTTGAAACGAAGAACGGCAACGGAACTTTTGTCTCGGAACTTTCTCTCGGAGTATTCGAAAATCCAAAAGAAAATAGTTCGGCCAATGAGAAGTTTCTCCTGTCAGAGCTGCCTTTATCTGCAAAGATTGCGGCAGCCGCTTCTGAATTCAAAGTCCAGAAACCAATGCCTTTCGCCGTCATCGCGCCGGATCAGGAAAGCCTCCCGGGTAAAAATTGGACAACTGTCGTTGCTCG
>URYO01000023.1 GCA_900552195.1 uncultured Sutterella sp.
AGGGACATTATTACGGATATGACGGTCCCTGCCCTCCGTGGAATGATGAACGCATCCATCGCTATGTCTTCACCGTCTACGCAGTGGATTTCCCGCTGCTGCCGCTCAAAGGCAATTTCAACGGCAGAGATGTCAAAGAAGCCATGAAAGGTCACATTCTGGCCTCTGCCTCGACCGTAGGAACTTATACGCTGAATCCGAAACTGTTGAAAAATTCTTAGTCGCATTTAGCACGAAGGGCCGCATTCGCGGCCCTTCGGCTTTTATTTTCAGGTCAGTTGTCTCTAGGGAACCAAAGCAATCTGTTCGAGACCTTCGATTTCCGGAAGGCCCATGACAAGGTTCATGGCCTGCACCGCCTGTCCGGCTGAACCTTTGACCAGGTTGTCTTCCACAACCAAGATCACCAAAAGATTAGGTTCTTTGCGGTAGAGCGCAATACGAACCATATTGGAGCCGCGCACCATCCTCGTCTCAGGCTGCGATCCTTCGGGCAGCACGTCGACAAAAGGCTCATCAGCATAGGCTTTTTCATAAAGAGCCTGGTAATCGATGCTCTTGCCCTTTTCTTTCAATCGCACATAAATCGTCGAGAAGATGCCGCGGATATTGGGCAGCAAGTGAGGAATAAACGTCAGAGGAACGGTTTCTCCGGCAAAAAGGCTCAGCTGCTGCACCATCTCTGGCTCATGACGGTGTCCGGCAACGCCGTAGGCTTTGAAATTATCGGAAAATTCGGCGCAGTTCAGACTGATATCGGCTTTACGGCCGGCGCCGCTGATGCCGGATTTGCTGTCCGCAATAATCGACACATCAAGATTCACAATATCGCCGACTTCTTTATGCAGTTTGAGCAGCGGCATGAGCCCAAGCTCAATCGTAGTCGGGTAGCATCCGGCCATACCGAGGACATCCGCCTTCTTCATTTCGTCCCGCATACTTTCCGGTTGGCCGTACACGGCATTAGCCAAGATCTCGGGACATTTGTGGTCCATCTTGTACCACTTCTTAAAAACTTCTTTGTCTTTCAGACGAAAATCGGCAGCAAGGTCAATAACTTTGACACCCTTAGAAGTGAGCTCTTCGGCCATGCTCATCGCAACGCCGTGCGGTGTCGCAAAAAATACAACATCACATTGATCTAGAGGTGCAGAGGCAGGGTCTTCAAAAACCAAATCTACTCTTCCTCTGAGCGAAGGAAACATCTTAGCCACATGCGTTCCGGCGTCCTTTCGACCCGTAATCGTGACGATCGCTGCATGCGGATGCTGTGCCAAAAGGCGGAGTAATTCAATGCCCGTGTAACCGGAACCGCCCACAATGCCGACTTTTACTTTTTTCATTTTGAGAGCCTTTAGGAATGAGGATTTGAAAAACTTTGGGAAAGTATATCGTCGGTAGCACCCGAGAGGCTGTCTGCGGCAAAAAGTTTTCAGCCGCATATAAAGCAAAAGGCCGCCGAAGCGACCTTTTTGATGAAAACTGCCCGGAGGCAGTTCCCGCAATTCTGAAGCGAATTAACGCTTGGAGAACTGTTTACGACGACGTGCCTTGCGAAGACCGACTTTCTTACGTTCGACTTCACGAGCGTCACGTGTAACAAGACCTGCCTGAGACAGAACAGACTTGAGTGCTGCATCGTAATCGATCAGAGCGCGAGTAATACCGTGACGAATTGCGCCGGCCTGACCGGATTCACCGCCGCCGCGAACATTGACTTTGATGTCGAATGTTTCGACGTTGTCGGTGAGGATGAGCGGCTGACGAACGACCATGCGGCCGGTTTCGCGGTGGATGTACTCATCAAGAGAACGGCCGTTGATTTCGATCTTGCCGGTGCCGCGCTTCATGAAGACGCGAGCAACGGAGCTCTTGCGGCGGCCAGTGCCGTAGTTGTAATTTCCAATCATTTTTTAGATCTCAAGCTGTTTGGGTTGCTGGGCGGAGTGTTTATGGTCGCTGCCGGCATAAACGAAGAGCTTCTTGAACATGGCATAGCCAAGCGGGCCCTTCGGAAGCATGCCTTTAACTGCGATTTCGAGAGCACGGCCGGGATGCTTTTCCTGCATCTTGCGGAAAGTGGTCTCGTATACGCCGCCGGGGTAGCCGGAGTGACGGAAATATTTCTTGTCTTCAGCTTTAGCACCGGTCATGACGAGCTTGTCAGCGTTGACAACAATGATGTAATCGCCCGTGTCGACGTGCGGTGTGTATTCAGGCTTGTCTTTGCCACGGAGTCTGAGAGCGATTTCAGCGGCAAGGCGGCCGACAACCTTATCGGTTGCATCAACCACGTACCATTCACGCTTCACTTCAAGCGGCTTGGCCGAGAAGGTTTTCATTACTATTCACCTATAAATTTGGCGCATACAAATGCGCCGCAAATTATCTTTAAGCTCGGGCGGATTAATTCCCGAGACGACATTATTTACAACGGACGAGCGATGACGAAAGGGCAACGCTCCAACAGAGAGGACAGGATTATACGTAAAAAATCAAGTCAATTCAACTTGATAACACGCTGATAAAGTTTTTTGCAATTTGGCCGAGCAATCTTTGCTCGGCCAAACTTTTATTCGGAGGCGTCGGCTTCAAAAACGTCTTTGATCTTAGGCAGAAACTCTTCTGTCTTAGCCTTATTCATCTGACCGATTCTTAGACGACGATAAAGAACGTCCTCAGGTGTCATAGCAAACTGCGTGTCGCGGCAGTGCACTGCGTAGGCCTTCAGCTGTTCATCCGTCAGCGTGCCTTTGAGAATCTCAGCTTCAAGTTCATCAGGATTGAACTCATTGTCGCGATAAATCGACATATATTTCGTCGGACACGGACGCTTGTAAATTAAACCCTGGTCCACAGCCACAGACATAGCGTGTTCGGCCATCTTGCGATAAGCCGTCCACTTGCCGCCAGTGACCGTGATCATGTTCTTGAATTCAGGAATCACCGAGTGCTCTCTGGAAACCGCAGCGGTCGAGCCGCCGGCATTCGGGTTAAACAAAGGACGGAGCCCGGCAAACGAAGCCAGCACGTCCTTGCGCGAGATCGGATAGGCAAGATACTTGCGGGCCGTCTCGAGCATGAATTCGATTTCTTCTTCCGTCGGCTCCGGATTGAAGGAAATGTCTTTTTCTTCCTTGTCTGTCGTCCCGATTTCGAGAACGCCGTGCCAGGGAATGCAGAAGAGAACCCGTCCGTCGGAAGTTTTCGGAATAAACATGCCGGTCTTGCCGCCGAAATGATCCGTGCTGACAACGATATGAGAGCCTCTTGAAGCGCGGATAAACGGCTTCACATCCGGAGAAACCATACGGCGGATTTCATCGGCCCAGACACCGGCCGCATTAAAGACCATGCGGGTCTTAACGCTGTATTCTTTGCCGCTGAATTTATCCTTGACTTTCACAACGGTAATTTCGCCGCCGCAGCCTCTTTCAAATCCGACCACAGGCACATAGTTCAGCAGAAGTGCTCCGCGGGCTTCCGCCGTTTTCATCAAGGCAATATTGAGTCGGGAATCATCGAACTGAGCATCCCAGAACTGCACACCGCCCTTTAAGCCGTCAGCCTTTACACCGGGAAGACGACGAATGGTCTCGGCGGCAGAAAGGAATTCGGTCTTGCCGACCTCGTAGCCGCCGTAAGCCATGGCGCCGTAAAGGCAAAGACCGGCCATGTAGTACTCGCGCTCGAAGTTTTCATAGCAGGGAAGAATGAACGGTTCCGGATGAACGATATGCGGCGCATTGCCCAACAGAAGTTTTCGTTCGATCATCGCCTCGCGAACCAGTTTCCAGTCGCGCGGATTCTTCATATAGCGAACGCCGCCGTGAATCAGTTTGGTAGAACGGCTGGAGGTGCCTTCGGAGAAGTCCTGCGTGTCGAACAACACCGTGGAAAAACCGCGAGCAGCGGCATCAACCGCAATACCGGCGCCGGTCGCACCGCCGCCGATGATGAGCACATCCCAGACTTTGTCCTCTTCCAATTGCTGAAGACGGCTTTCTCGCCCCGGATTAGTCTTTGCGTTGAAGTCCATTCTTACTGCTCCCATCCTTTAGACCGTGCCACTGCACGGCCCCATTGTGTCGTTAAAAATTCGCGTTGATCCTGCGACATCGTCGGCTCAAAGGTCCGCTCCCGTCGCCATAATTTTTCAATTTCTTCCGTGCTCTTCCATACTCCGCAGCCGAGGCCCGCTAGGTAAGCCGCTCCTAAAGCCGTCGTCTCAACAACTTCGGGACGCACGACCGGAACGCCGGAAATATCTGCCTGAAACTGCATCATTAGATCATTTTCCGAGGCGCCCCCGTCCACCCGCAGCTCGGTGAGCCGCGCGCCGGCATCGTTCATCATTGCCCGAAGAACGTCATTGCACTGGAATGTTATTGATTCTAATGCAGCCCGGGCGATATGCGCGCGTGTCGTTCCACGAGTCAGACCGATCATTAATCCTCGTGCATGAGGATCCCAGTAAGGCGCACCTAATCCGACAAAAGCGGGAATCAAATAAACGCCGCCGTTGTCTTTCACTTGTCGTGCCAGGCTCTCGATTTCCGCGCTCGTTTCAATCAGTCCCATACCTTCCCTGAGCCACTGCACGACCGCGCCGGCTACGAAGACGCTTCCTTCCAAGGCATATGTGGTTGAGCCCGGAATCTTCCAGCCGACGGTGCTCAAAAGCCGGTTGTCGGATAACTTGGGCGTCGATCCCGTGTTCATAAGAAGAAAGCCGCCCGTGCCGTAAGTATTTTTAGTCATACCGGGCTTGAAGCATGCCTGCCCGAAAGTGGCCGCCTGCTGATCGCCGGCCGCCCCGCAGATATCGATCGGTGCGCCGAGGATAGCCGGCGCCGTCTTTCCGATCAGCCCCGAACTCGGAACCACACGAGGGAGCATGGAAGCGGGTATGCCGAAGATATCCAGCAGCTCCTCATCCCAGCGGCAATTGTGAATATTAAATAAGAGTGTGCGGGAGGCATTCGAGACATCCGTGACGTGCTCTAATCCGCCGGTCAGATTCCACATAAGCCAGCTGTCGACGGTCCCGAACAAAAGCTCGCCGGCCGCGGCCTTCTCTCTTGCGCCTTCAACGTTATCTAAAATCCACCGAACTTTCGAAGCCGAGAAATAAGGATCCAGACACAGTCCGGTTTTGTCATGGATTAGAGGTTCAAATCCGCTGTCGTGAAGCTTCTCGCAAAAACCTGCAGTGCGTCTGTCCTGCCAGACAATCGCACGATAAATCGGCTTTCCGGTTTTCTTCGACCACACGATCGTGGTCTCTCTTTGATTTGTGATGCCGAGCGCCCGAAGTGCAGATCCGGACAGCTTAAGATCGGCCAAGGCGCCTAACAGGCATTCCTTTTGTTTGAGCCAAATCTCTTCAGCGTCCTGCTCTACCCAGCCGTCGTGCGGAAAATACTGAGTCAGAGGTTTTTGGCATGCAGCCAGCGGACGCCCCTCCGCGTTAAAAATAATCGCACGAGCGCTCGTTGTGCCCAAATCCAGAGAGGCAATTAATTCTGTGGTTCCATTCATTGAGGAGGGCCTCGTTCAATACTTTGACCAATTTTCCGGTCTTGGAGCTAAAAAGCCGGGTTTGTAACGTCAAACTAGCACAACCGATCGACTAATGGCCGAATTTTCTTCTTTCTCTGTAAAAGAGTCTGCTGAGGTTGCCATCTTTTGTGTCGTATTGAGCAAAACAAAGCTAAAAATTGCTGATATCTGTCCTTTTTTGTCGCCTAAAACGCACTATTAACGACGAATGTCAGAATCAGAGAATTTGGCAAGGAGGGGTTTTCTCTTATGAAAATGTCGATTTTCGACTAACTTCGGTTATTTTTCAGAGAAATTCTGCGAAAACACAACTTTCTCTATTTTGCGCCAAAAAAGCGAAAATAAAAATCCCTAACAATTATTCGAAAAATATGAAACAATTGGGGGTAGAAGTTTTAAAAAGAAAGTGAGGATTATATGAAGCTTCCACTGCAAGTTAGTTTCCACGGTATCGATCGTTCCGAAGCTCTTGAAAATTTAATCGCAAAAGAAGTCGAAGGACTCCACAAGTTTGACGCTGATCTGATCAGCTGCCGCGTTGCCGTTGAAAGCGAAGGCCGCCACCAGAACCAGGGTAGAGAATGCAGCGTTCGCGTTTCTCTCAACGCTCCCGGCCACGAATTCATCATGAACACGAAGAACGAAGATGCCCACGCAGCCGTTCGCGCTGCTTTTGACTCTTTGGCCCGTCAGGTCAAAGACAATGCTGCAAAGCGCAGAGGCAATTAATCCTCTTTTCTGCTTGATGCAATCGCAGACTCTTCGCTGAGTCTGAGCCCCCGCCCGACAAATGCCGAGGCGGGTTTATTTTTGCCTGCCGTTTGCGTTTCTTTTCGTTTCGATTTCAAACATTCACTCACAACTGATTGATTTTCTTGAAATCTTGACGAGAGTATAGTTGACGCTACCAAGGTGCCGTCTTTAAAAATCACCTTCGGATTCCACTATAGGCGGCCCTCTCCGTTAACTTGGAAGAACATGCAGACTAAGAACAACGCAAAAGAATTCATCTCCGTCCGCGGAGCAAAACAAAACAACTTAAAAAATATCGACGTTTCTTTCGAACACGGCAAATTAACCGTCGTCACCGGCGTCTCCGGCTCAGGCAAATCCTCTTTGGTTTTTGACACCCTTTATGCCGAGGGCCAGCGTCGTTATGTCGAAACCTTCAGCCCCTACGTTCGCCAGTTTATGGACCGTATGGATCGCCCGCAGGTCGATAAAGTCGAAGGCGTGCCTCCGGCCATCGCGATTGATCAAACTAATCCGGTCAGGAACTCCCGCTCTACCGTGGGCACGATGACGGAGATCAATGACCACCTGAAGATGCTCTTTTCTCAGGCTTCTTCACTCTACTGCCGCTGCTGCGGCCGCCCCGTGCGTGAAGAAAGTCCTCAGGATATCTGGGAAGACATCGCAGAGCGCCTGGAAAACGTTTCTCCGGACGCACGCCTGAGCGTGTGCTTCCATGTGCACGTTCCTGCTTCTTTACCGCCGGAAACGGCAATTGCCGGTTTGGAAGCTCAGGGCTTTACTCGCTGCACTGTAGTTTCTCAGGACAAAACAGACGGAACCGACATTGAAGTCATTGCCGACCGTTTTAAGCCGTCTGTCACCCGCAGCCGTGCCGTGGAAGCCGTTGAAACCGCACTTCGTCTCGGCAAAGGTCTGATGGAACTCAAAGTCCGCGTTCCCGGCGCCGATGAAGAAGTCTGGAAATTTTCTGCAGCGCTCACCTGCCCTGAGTGCGGAATTACCTATGCTCGTCCGCATGATTCGACCTTCAGCTTCAATTCCCCGCTCGGCGCCTGCGACACGTGCCGCGGATTCGGAAGAATTATCGGCGTGGATTACGGCTTAGTCATCCCCGATGAAAGCCTCTCTATTAAAGAAGGTGCAATCAAGCCATGGAATACAGAAAGTTATTCGGAATGCAAGGATGACCTCCTGCGCTATGCTGCCGAACACGGACTCGATGTCAACAAGCCTTACCGCGATCTGACTCAGGAAGAAAAGGATTGGATTTGCTTCGGCGATCCGAAATGGACGAGCTTCCGCTCTAAGAAGTGGTACGGCGTTAAGCATTTCTTCGAATGGCTCGAAACGAAAGCCTACAAGATGCACGTCCGTGTCATGCTTTCCCGCTATCGCAGCTATACGGCCTGTCCGGACTGCCACGGCGCGCGCCTCAAACCGGACGCGCTCCTTTGGCGCATCGGAACGAAAGAAAATGCCGATCATGCGTTAGGCAGTCATCAGCGCTGGCGCCCTGCCAACGCGACTTTCTCCGAAGCTATTCTTCGTGATCTGCCCGGGTTAAACATCCGTGATCTGATGCTGCTTCCGATCGAAAGGCTCAGAATCTTTTTTGATGAACTCAAGCTTTCTCCGGCACTCGAAGAAGGCTGCGGCATGTTGCTCGACGAAATCCGCTCGCGCCTGCGTTACCTAACCGAAGTCGGTCTCGGTTATCTCAACCTTGACCGCCAGAGCCGCACGCTTTCCGGCGGAGAAGTTCAGCGTATCAACCTGACTACGGCGCTCGGTACCTCGCTGGTCAATACGCTGTTCGTTCTCGATGAACCTTCCATCGGTCTGCATCCTCAGGATATGGATCGCGTGAACTCCGTCATGAAGCGCCTGCGCCGCGCCGGCAACACCTTGGTGGTTGTGGAACACGACCCTCAGGTGATGCTTGCAGCCGATCGCATTATTGATATGGGCCCCGGCCCCGGCGCCAACGGCGGCAGAATCGTATTTGACGGCACACCGGAAGAGCTCAAGAAGGCACGTACGCTCACTGGTTCTTACCTGCGCGGCGAGAGAACCTTCCCGCATTCCGCCCACAAACGAATCAACCCGGCTAACCCGGCGCTGGTCCTGCTGGGTGCGTCCGAGCACAACCTCAAAAACTTGGACATCCGTATTCCTCTGCACTCTGTGGTTTGTATTGCGGGTGTCTCGGGTTCCGGCAAATCCACGCTGGTTCAGGATATCCTTGTCCCGGCATTGATGAAAGCCAAGGGCAAGTCCACTGAGGCCCCGGGCAAATTTGAGAAGCTGCTGGGCACCGAAAACATCAGTGACGTCTCCTTCGTCGATCAGTCTCCGATCGGCAAAACGACTCGAAGCACGCCTGCGCTTTTCATGGGTGCGTTCGAAACTATTCGCCGTCTTTTTGCTGCTTCCCCGGAGGCCAAAAAACGTAAGTACGAAGCCGGAACTTTCTCCTTTAACTCGGGCACCGGCCGCTGCCCGGCCTGCTCCGGAAGCGGTTTTGAACACATCGAAATGCAGTTCTTGTCCGACGTGTACTTAAGCTGCCCGGAATGCAAAGGCACTCGCTATCGCAGTGAGATCCTTGAAGTCAAACTGTCCCGTCACGGCAAAGAGGCCAACATTGCCGAAGTGCTCGACATGACGATTGCCGAAGCCCTCGAGTTCTTCAAAGAAAATAAGGAAATCGTGCGCAATCTGGAACCGCTCGTTAAAGTCGGTTTGGACTATCTCAAGCTCGGACAGCCGATCCCGACCTTGTCCGGCGGTGAAGCTCAGCGTCTTAAACTCGCCAAGCATCTTGCAGACGCCCTCAAAGGCGAAAGCAAACACACACTCTTTATCTTTGACGAACCGACGACCGGCCTGCACTTCGACGACGTTTTCAAGTTGATGAAATCGCTGCAGGAACTGGTTCAGTCCGGACACTCCGTCCTTTTGGTTGAACACAACCTTGACGTGATCAACGCATCCGACTGGATTATCGAGCTCGGACCGGAAGGCGGTGAGCGCGGCGGACGTGAACTCTTTGCGGGTACGCCAAAAGATTTCCGTATCAAGGACACACCGACCGGATTAGCTTTGGCCGCCTACAACAAGGCACTCAAAGAGAAAAATCCGAGCGCTTATTTCACGGACTTTAAGCCTCAGGAAGAGCCGAAGGCTCTGTCCTACCCCAAAGATGCCATCACGGTTGTCAATGCGCGTGAGCACAATTTGAAGAACCTGTCTCTCCAGATTCCGCGCAATAAATTCACCGTCGTCACGGGCGTCTCCGGCTCCGGCAAGTCCACCTTGGCCTTTGATTTGATCTTCAACGAAGGTCAGCGCAGATATCTGGAGTCCCTTAACGCCTTTGCCCGCTCAATGGTTCAGCCTGCAGGCGCACCCGATGTTGACGCCATTTACGGAATCCCGCCCACTGTCGCTATTGAACAGCGCACCTCCCGCGGCGGTCAGAAATCCACCGTCGCGACGATGACGGAGATCTACCATTTCCTCCGCCTGCTCTACGTGAAACTCGGTACTCAGTACTGTCCGACCTGCAGCGTGCCTGTTATCAAGCAGTCCAAGGAACAGATTTTCGCCTCGATCATGAAGGCCTACAAGGGTAAGGAAATTACCTTCCTTGCACCGTTAGTCAAAAACCGCAAGGGCTTCTACAAAGATTTGGCGGTTTGGGCGAGAAACAAAGGATATGAGCATTTGATCGTGGACGGAGAGAAAGTCTCCACGCTCCGCTTCCCCTCGTTGTCCCGTTTCACGGAACATAACATTGACCTGCCCACCGGCACCGTCAAAGTTGTCCCCGAAAACGAAGGAGAAATCAAACAGCTCGTCGCTGTTACATTGGACTACGGCAAAGGAATCCTGGATATCGAACAAAAGGGCAAAAAACGCACTTTCTCGTCGACCTCCAACTGCCCGAACTGCCAGAAGAGCTTCCCGGAACTCGACCCGCGCTTGTTCTCCTACAACTCCAAGCACGGCTGGTGCCCGACCTGTATGGGCAACGGCTTTAAGCCTTTCCAAAATGCGCTTGCAGTCGATGAAAACACCGGCGAGTTAACCGCTGAGGCCATGTCCGAAGAACTGGTCATTTGTCCGGACTGCCACGGTCAGCGACTCAACCCGGTTGCGCTTAATATTCGCTTTAACGACAAGTCCATCGCCGAAGTCGCAGCGATGACAATTGACCAGGCCGCTGACTATTTCAACACGATTGAGCTCTCCGGACGTCAAGCCGATATCGCTCGCGATGCGCTTCAGGAAATCCGCTCTCGCTTGTCGTTCTTAAAAGAAGTCGGGCTGTCCTATCTGAACCTTGATCGTTCTGCGCCGACACTCTCCGGCGGGGAAGCACAGCGTATCCGCTTGGCTTCTCAGCTCGGCACGAACCTCCAGGGCGTCTGCTACGTTTTAGACGAACCGACCATCGGCTTGCATCCGCGCGACAACAAGATTCTGCTGTCTGCGCTCGAGCAGCTCACTTCCAAAGGCAACTCTTTGCTGGTGGTAGAGCACGATGAGGAAACGATTCGCTGCGCCGACCACGTGATCGATATCGGTCCGGGCGCCGGCACTCGAGGCGGACGTCTGATTGCCCAAGGTTCCGTGGAAGATATTGAGGCCGCTGAGAACTCTTTGACCGGATACTACTTAAAGCATCCGCTGATGCATACGTGCAAAGCCAAACGTCGTACGCTGAAGTCCGATCCCATGATCACCGTCCAGGGGGCCAACTCTCACAACCTCAAGGACGTAACGGCTTCGTTCCCGCTCAAACGCTTAACGGTCCTGACCGGCGTCTCGGGCTCGGGTAAGTCGACCCTGGCTCGCGAAGTGTTCTTAAAGAACATGGTCTCCTTGATTCGCGAAAAAGGAAAGTCCGTTCCGGCCCCCGAAGGCTGCAAGGGCATCTCCGGCTGGGAAACCGTGGACCGCATCCTGGAAGTGGACCAAACCCCGATCGGAAAAACTCCTCGTTCCTGCCCCGCCACTTACATCGGTTTTTGGGACGACATCCGTAAACTCTTCGCACAGTCCGAAGAAGCTAAGGCTCGCGGTTATACCGCCTCCCGCTTCTCCTTCAATGTGAAGGGCGGACGCTGCGAAGCCTGCGAAGGACAAGGTGTGAAGACTCTGGAAATGAGCTTCCTGCCGGATGTGAAAGTTCACTGTGACGTCTGCGACTCCATGCGTTTCAACGATGAAACATTGGAAGTGAAGTGGAAAGGCAAGAGCATCGGTGAAGTCCTCAAAATGGAGGTCGACGAAGCAGTTGAATTCTTTGCCTCGGTCCCTTCCATCCTTCATCCGCTGAAACTGATGCAGGATGTCGGCTTAGGCTACCTGACTCTCGGCCAGCCTTCCCCGACGCTCTCAGGCGGTGAAGCCCAGCGTATCAAGCTGGCCACAGAGCTGAGCAAGCGGGGAACGGGAAAAACGATTTATATTTTGGACGAGCCGACAACGGGACTTCATTTTGCGGACGTGCATAAACTTACAGAGATTTTAAGAAGGCTGGCGGAAGACGGAAACACGGTTATTGTTATTGAACACAACTTAGATGTGATTAAGACGGCTGATTATATCATTGATATGGGACCAGAAGGCGGCGACCGCGGCGGCACAGTGATTGCCAAGGGTACACCGGAGGAAGTTGCAAAGGTCAAGAAGTCCTATACCGGGCAGTATGTGAAGAAGTATCTGGAGACGGAGTAGTTCGGGAATGAAAAGTAGTGTGGCGATACAGCTTGTTCCAACATACAATAAACCCA
>URYO01000024.1 GCA_900552195.1 uncultured Sutterella sp.
AACGTCGAAAAGCCAATCACAATACTGATTGAAAAAGTCTCTTCTCATTACAAACATATTCAGTATGTGTGTTTTCTTACCGCTCATCAGTTTTTCGAAGGCCGGAAGATATTCGGAATATTTGTCTGCAAGGACAGCTCTTAACGTTTCGATATCTTCACGATGATGGGCGTGAACGTACTGAGATTCAACAGTTTCAATAAAGTAGTTTCGCTTCGGAGGCAGGATCACAGGACTTTCTTTCAGAAACTCGGTCCAATCGGAAAGAGAAAAGATGTCCTCTAGCGGATCGGAAGTTTTCTTGATCCCGAAGTAACGCCGGTAATGCGTCAAGCCGATGGCGGTGACGGTTTCCGGTAAGTTGTGCCTAGCCCAGTAGAGGGCAGTCAACTCGCAGTAGTTGGAATTTTTTTGAGAAATATTGACGCCTTCGTTATCCCTCACTCCGCCAAGATGAAGATCGGCCCGTTTTTGTGCACCAACCTCGATTGGAAGATAAGGATCTTCATGCGGAAGACGATATGGCCGATGGCAAGCAACAAGAATCTTTAACACTGTTATTTAGAGGAGAAGCCGAGGAGGGAAGCGTCGATTTCAACCTTGTCAACGCCGACAGAAACTAAAAATTTTAAATCTCGGGGCCGCTTAATTCAATAGTAAGTCAACCGATGTAAGGAAAAAGGGCCAAATCTAGAATTTTTCTCAATGACGGTTAAGCCAATACCTGGCTTCAACCTCTAATCAAGGAGAATAAACATATGTCCAAATCTGTCGTAACATCTCGCCGTTCTTTTATTAAGGGCGCAGTAGCTGGTGCAGTTTCTGCCGGAGTTGCTCCCGTAATGGCAGCACCTGCCCCGCAGAATGGTCTTCCCGCCAAGTGGGACGGGGAAGCTGATGTTGTGATCGTCGGTTTCGGCGGCGCCGGTGCAACAACCGGTATCGTTGCAGCACAGAACGGAGCAAAAGTTATCATTCTGGAAAAGAATCCTCAGAATCATCACTACAGCAACACCCGTATGTCCGGTGGTATTTTCCACTGCCCGTTCAAAGACGGTGATCCGAAAGCATTGAAGGATTATGCTCAGGCCATGTTCTCCGGCGAAAACATCGACTGGAAAGAAGAAGGCGAAATTCCTGAATATGCGGAAGGTTTGGCTCAGCTGTGGGCAGACCTTTCTCCGACTAACTTGGAATTTCTGCAGAGCCTGGACCCGGCTTTCATCGGCGGCAGCCAGCCCGGCTTCAATAAAGCATCCTTCCCGAACTTCCCGGGCGCTAAAGAATGCAAATACAACGCCTATCGTGCTACTTATCAAAAACGCATGAAGAACTTCAACCAGAAATCGGTTGACAGTCCGAAGGAAGAAACCAGTTCCGGTGAAGCTTTCTGGCGCTGCCTCGAAGAAGGGGTCAAGAAGCAGGGCGAGAATATCAAGGTTTACTATGAAACTCCTGCAAGCAGCCTCCTTAAGAATGCCAAAGGAGAGGTTGTCGGAGTCGTCGCCACTCAGAACGGCAAGCCGGTTTATTTCCGCGGTAAGAAAGCAGTTGTTCTTTGCTCCGGCGGTTATGAATACAACAAACCGATGCGTCAGGCCTTCTTGGAAGGCCCCGGTATAGACGGATGGGCTTTCTACGGTACGACCTCCAACACCGGCGACGGTATTGCTATGGGTATGGCTGCAGGTGCCGGTTTGCAGAAAGTAGGTAAGTCTGCTGCCCGCGTTATCGTTCCCGCCCAGACACGTTATAACGGAATGCGCATTGGCTCTATCACACCGGCTGTCGGTTCTGCCAACTCTATCGTGGTTGATAACTACGGTAACCGCTACGAAGCAGAAACCAAGGTTACGGATAATCCCAGCCGTTATTTCTTCTATAAAGCCGCTGTGACGTTCGATATTTCTTCTCTGAGCTATCCGAGAACTCCGTCCTGGATGATCTTTGATGAAAAACTTCGTACAAGCAAACCTCTGGTCGGCCTCGGTATTTCTACAGTTGGCTACGGCTTTATCGATTGGGACGAAAAGAACGAAAAACCCATTGCTTCCGGTTTGATCCTCAAGGCAGACTCCATTGAAGAACTTGCCAACAAGATTAAACAGCATCCGGAAAATAAGGGCCGCATGGTTCCGGCAAATCTGGTTGAACAGGTCACTCGCTTCAATAAATTCTGCGATGACAAGAAGGACGCTGACTTCGGCCGCAGACCCGCTACATTAGGCAAGATCGAACAGGGTCCGTTCTATGCAATGCCGTTGGTTGCCGGCGGCCCGAATACTAAGGGCGGCTTGCTGGCAGACGCAGACAGACGAGTTCTTGCTTGGGACGGCACTCCGATTCCTCGCCTCTATAGCGTCGGTGAAATCGCTTCTGCACTTAAGTTCGTTTATCAGGGCGGCGGAAACTTGACCGAATGCTTAGTCTACGGTCGTCATGTAGGTAAGAATGTCGCCGGTCTTCCCGATACGACACTTTAATAAATCCTGAATCGGCAGGGGCTCGTCCCCTGCCTCTTCGGAGATAACAATGAAAAAAATATTGGCTTTACTTCTTCTTTCTTTCCTAGCCGGATCGACTGCTTTTGCTGCAGACGGCGGACCTTATCTAGCTGACAGACACGTTGCCAGAGGTATGAAATGCGCAGATTGTCATACTCCTGATAACAAACTTAAAACCAGCGGCGATTTGGATATTTGCGCCTCTTGCCACGGTGATTACCAAGCCATGATTAAAAAGACAGACGGCAGATATGAGGTAAATCCTCACGGCCAGCATGAGGGAGCGCTTCCTTGCTCTGAATGCCATAAAGGCCATAAGCAAGGCGTGAACTACTGCGGCGGCTGCCACAACTTTGTCTACAAAGTGCCTTAAACCGTTTTTCCTTCTCTAGTAACTTATCCCTCCTTGCTGCTCCGTCGGTCCTTAGATTGACGGGGCTCTTTTTATCTGGAAGAAGAAAAATAATTCAGGTCAGCTTGACAGTAGATGTCTTATAGGTTCGTATCTTAATTTAACCGCATGATCAATACTGTCTCCAAGGAATAAGAAGGAGACAGATTATGGATATCAACTGGTCAAGATATATTGAGATCGCCCTAACACAGGACTTGGGCAGCGCCGAGGTGGCGAGATTGATTCGAACCGAGACCCGTCGCAAAGTCAACATCTCCGAAGTTAAACGGCGCCTTTCCGTTTCGAATCCCGAGGCAGTACAAAGTCGACAGGCTAATTCATTGGATGTTATTAATCTTTGCGAAGATAAAGCAGATGAAGAGTCGAGGCTGAGCATTTCAGCCGAGGGTATGACCTTCGAATTCAAGACGCAGCGTCCGGAAGAATCAGTCATCTTCATCCTGTCTCGTATGAGAGGAGACGTCATATGAATATCCGCTTCACGGCGTGCACGTGACGCCGGTAATTTCTCCTACTGATTTAAGAGGAGGCTTTCATCGGCTCTGTTCCCTCGCCCAAGACCAGCTCGGCATCAACTTGAGCAGCGGTAAGGAGGCCGTCGTCTTTCTCTCAAAGACGAGGAAGATCTGCAAGATCGTCACCACGGACGAGAAAGGCACGATGCTCCTAACACGCACTTTGCACAACGGACGCTTTGAGGAACTCATGGTTCGAGTCGGTCAGCAAGCCAAGTGCTCCTTGACTTTATCCGATTTAGAGCGATTTCTTAACGGGGAGCGGCTTTATACCAAAAGCGATACTTTCTGGTAGTCCGGAGCTCCAATAACGCCATGCAGGCTCTTCTGAGGGCCTCCACGGCGTTATTTTTATGTCTGCAGCATTATTTATCATTTATAATCAAATGATTAATTATTTTTAAAGATAAAATATAATATAATTTACCCAATAGATAATAATCGGGTGTGATAAAAATGCCGACCTCAACTCACTCTCCAATGAAGAACTGATTAAGCTGCTTACCCAGAAAGAAGAACAGCTTCGAATAGCCGAGGATTTGGCAGAGAAACGCGAGCGCTCCAATATAAAGTTCGCTCACGGCGTTACATCGCTGGCGCTTCTCCTCAAAGACGTCAACGGCAGCTACCTCGCGCAAGTGGAAGAGTACCTGAGTTACGCCGATGATGAAGAATCTAAAAAGGCGATGAAAGTCCTCTATGACGTGATCTCCTACGGCATAAAAACTATTGGTGTCACTTCTGTACAAATTGCAAGTTTCTTCGCTCATGGAAACGAAGCCATGAAGGCAGGAGAAACTTCTGAACAGGCTTACGCTAAAGCACAAAGCAACTTGAAAGAATTGAAGCAGGTTCGCTCATTTACCAATAACGTCAAGGGAATCGTCAAGCTGAGCAACGCTATTGCCAAAAGCATCGAAAACATTGGATGCTTCGACAAATGCAACGGTTAAGACTTTGCAGGAAATCTCTGAGATAAATAAGGAATCTGAACCGTCCCCTGTCAAGGAGAAACAGACGCATCGGGGTCACGTCAATAATATCGAGAATCTTCCGGAAGCCGGGCCGACTAAAGCGACAAAGATATCGGCAACTTGCCGAGAATGCGGAGAACCCTTGGCCGGATTTGAGGAGTTGATGGTTAATCTCAAAACCGCGATGACGGACTTCGAAGCAGGCTGCCGACAGCAGAACACTTATACGATAGGGTTCTGTCAGAAATGCGGCCAGGCAGAGGTCTTCATGGATCCCGGACAAGATCATCCGCTCTTCCCGGACAGACACATGAGCACGAAAACCATCCTGTCTTGGAACCAGGCTATGTGCATCGGCATTCCTTTAGAGCGTGCTCTGAAGCGGTTCGAGCAAGAAGCCGGGCTGGGCTCCAACACCGGTTCTTACTCGCTGTTCGACTATCAACGATTTTATTTAAAGCCGCTCTTTAAGGCACTGGAAAAGGTTCTGCAGCAGCGCGATGTGCTCGTATGTGACGAAACGCCGTTTAGCTGCCTTCAGGATCAGGGACGCGGGAAGCTTCCTGCTTCAGGTGCCGAGGCAAAGGGCAAAACCAACTATATAGTCGCGCTGACCACGGCCGATCATGCACCAAAGCCTATAACCCTCTATTACTACAGTCCGACTCGGAGCGCAGAGAACATAGGCCGAATCTTGGAAGATTACGACTTTGAAACTCTGGTGACCGACGGTTACAGCGGATACAGGACGATACTTAATAACAGAAATCAGGATAAACCGATCCTCGATCATGTTCGTCACCAATCCTGTTTGGTTCATCTGCGGCGGGAGATCCTGAAGGTCGTTCTGCCCTCGGATCTCTTCAAGAAGCTTCTCGATAAACCGGAAGCGTTCCTTATACAGCAGCTTGAAAAATTGCTCAAAGCCGATACCGAAGGCATGAAGCTGCACGCCGCATTAAGAGCAGTCAACTCGATCTTCTTATTTGAAGCCCAGAAAAATGATGGGCTTATCAGCCCGGAAAAAGCCAGGCTGGCTCAGGCCAAGCTGATGAAATGTCTTGACCGGATGATGATGCAGGCAAGCGAGGGACTGGTCAGGCAAAAGGGATCTGTCTGGGAAAAAGCAAAGGACCATCCCGCTGCCAAGCCGTGTGTCTATTACCTTAATGCCCGGGAGGACTTTAAGACCTTCTTAGAAAATCCTGAGATCCCGCCTTGCACAAATAAAGTTGAACGTGCAATACGCGGCGTTGCCATTCTGCGTAAAAGCAGTCAGCATAAACATTCTCCCCAGTATATGGAAGCAATGTGTATCGCTCTGTCCGTTGACGCAATCCTAAGGGAAAATGGCGTAGACACGTTCCGTTGGCTTCAAGACTACAGCCAGGCACTGTTCAAACACTTTACCGCTAAAGGCATTACTCAGCTGTGGAAAGAGACGGAATGTAAACAAAACAAGTTCTCTATCCGTTTACCTGACAAAATGGGCGCTGACGAAGTCAACAATCCGTACCTTCCGGAGAACCTGACCAAGGACTTTGATATGAAGCCTTGGCTGGACTCCATCTTTAATCCGTCAAAATAGTCAACGATAATAAAAACTCCGGTGCTCGTTAAGAGGACCGGAGCTGCACCGACTGCGTCGGTGCTTAGGCATGCCCTTTTAAAAAGAATTTAGGGCATAAGACATTTACGAACGAAGCTTGTTAACCCGTGAAATATTCTAAAAAGATTCAGCAAGCAAAGGAAATAAAAAATCCTCGGTCATTTCTGACCGAGGATCCAAGCTCTGAGTTTAGCGTCCGGAGCTGGACGCTAATTTATGGTTGATTATTTCTCCCAACCTTCGGAGGCGGTATCACCGCGTTTCTTTTCGCCGTCTTTAACTTCTACGACATTCTTACCGATGGCCAGTTCATTGTTAGCCCAGTAGCCCCAGTGATAGGCGGCATCAGCTTCTTTGATCTTGCCGTTGCCGAACATTAGGTTCAGCGTGCCGTGGTACGGTTCGAAGATACCGGCACCGAGGTAAATGTGGCCGAGGCCGAAGACGATGATCACAATGAAGGAGATGTCGTGGACGATCTTAGCGGTAAGAAGTGTGGACTGAGAGAAATGGTAAGCCCATTCCCCGCCGGGCAGAAGGCCGGTGTTGAGCCACAGGATCATGCCGGAGATCGCTGCGAAGACGCCTGCGAAGAGCAGGGTTCCGTCGGCAACACGCTGCAGGGACTTAACTTCACGCTGCGGAGGCATGTGAACCTTGCCGGGAGCGAAAAGATAAGGAAGGAAGCGCATGGCGAACGTGCGGTCGTCAGCATCCCATTTGCCGAAGATGTTGTTCTTAAAGAGATGAACAAAACCCTTCGGAGAAATGATGATCGCCAGAAGCGGAATCAGAATGAACGGAATGGCAAGCAGTCTGTGCGTCCAACGCATAGCGATAGTGAACTCGCTGCCTACGCCGTTGTTCCAGGCGGTGACCATAACGAACAGTCCTGTGATCGCAAGCAGGATGCAGGAAATCGCTACAACACCGTGCGTGATTCGTGCCAAAACAGAATGGCGCTGGATGTATTTAGTAATCATGGTGGTCCTCTTTACTCTGCATTTTCTCTGCGTTCTTGCTCAGCAGCTTCTTTCTTGGCTTCGCGGAGATATTCTTCACCGCGTTTACGCTGAGCAGGAGTCCAATGTTCCTTGGCCTCTTCAATCGTCATCTTACGACGACGGTAGCCCAAAGCGGCAACGAAGGACACGGCCAGGCCGGCAACGGTAGCGGCGGCAGCCAAACCGGCACCCGGCTGAGCCAGTTTGCTCAGTGTGGCGAGCGGGCTAGGCTGTGCCCCCTTGACGAGGCCTTGAGCTTCGGCACCAAACTTGCAGACCTGAAGAATATGCAGGCCGCCGCATTCGTTTTCGCCGTAAAGCTCGGCTTTATCGTAGCCGCGGGACTTCAGGAATTCGACGCGTTCCTTGCCGAGTTTGATCATCTCGTCGCGCGGACCGAAGTGCAAAGCCCCCGGCTGGCAAGTCTTGACGCAGGCTGGAAGCATGCCGTTTTCTAAACGATCCCAGCACATCGTGCACTTGTCGATCTTGGGTTCGTCGCCGTAGTAGCGGGGAACATCAAACGGACAGGCCATTTCGCAGTAGCGGCAGCCGATGCATTTATCCGGAGAAACGGAAACAACACCGTTTTCTTCGTACTTCAGGCAGCCGGTCGGGCAGACTGTGACGCAGCCGGCGTTGGTGCAGTGGAAGCAGGAACGGCGTCCGAAAGCCCACTCAACGGGACGCAGCTGGTTGTCAGACTTCTTTTCTTTAAAAGTCATGACCAGACGATTGCTGCCGTTGAGGTCTTGCGGGTTCTGATAACTTCCGGAGAACGGGAAGGCGTTCATTCCGAGATTGGAATACAGAACGTTCCATTGTTTACAGGCGACTTGGCATCCTTTGCATCCTGTGCATTTGGAGGCATCGTAAAGCATCGCCATTTCTTTTCTTGTGTAGATAGACATTACAGATCCTCCGAATTATTTGGCTTTTTCAACGTTGACCAGGAAGGCCTTGTATTCAGGAATGTAGGAGTTCGGATCGCCTACGTTCGGAGAAAGGTCGTTCATGGTATCGCCGGTAGCATAGGCAGATGCCCAGCTCCAGTGGTGAATCAAACCGATGGTGTGTGTCTTCTTGCCGTTAATTTCAAGCGGCCGGTAGCGGACGGTAACCATCGCGAAGGCCTTAATGGAGCCGCGATTGTTCCAGACACGGATTTCATCGCCGTTCTTAATGCCTTTTTCTTTAGCCAGTTCTTCGGAAATTTCAACGAAAGGTCTCGGCATGATTTCGACGAGCCACGGAATGTTGCGGGTCTGTGTACCGGACTGCCAGTGTTCGCAGACGGAGTAAGACGTTGCAACGATCGGGTACTCTTCGCTGTTGCCGCGTTTGATGGACTCTTTCCACTTTGTGAACTGAACCATCGGGCTGTCTTGACGGCCGTTCATCACGTTCTTCGTCGGAGATTCGTACGGTTCATAGTGTTCGGGCAGAGGACCGTCTTTCATCGGGTAGCTGAACAAGCGGGCGTCCTGTTCCCAGGTCATGAAGAAGGCCTTGTTGTTCGGCGGTACCGGAACAACCTTGCCGTCTTCAACGCGGGTTTCCACGAAGTCGCCGACGTCGTTGTTGATCCAGCGGGAACCGTTCCATTCAACCAGCATCTTCTTGGGGTTCCAAGGTTTGCCGTTCATGTCGGCAGACGCACGGTTGTAAAGGATTCGACGGTTGGCAGGCCAAGAGAAGGAGAATTCGCTGTAAAGGCCCAATCCTGAAGGATCTGCCAGAGAGCGGCGGGTGCAGGGCTGAGCCATAGCATCCCATTTCTCGTTTTCGTTGTTGAAGTAGCCGCCGTAAATCCACATACCGCAGGCAGTGTCGCCGTCGGCTGTGAGTTCGCCGTAGCCCTTCAGCAGTTTGCCGGTCTTGGTGCTGTAGCCGTTAATGGCGTGAGCAACTGCCTTGATATCGAGCTGACCCTGCGGATTGCGGTAATCCCAGTTGACCTTGGTAACCTGGTCGGGATTGACGCCGCCTTCCTGACGATAGAGCTGAGCGATACGGTTGAACAGACGAGTCATGATCTCGAAGTCGCTCTTAGCCTGTCCTGCCGGTTCAACGGCTTTCTGACGCCACTGCAGCCAGCGGCCGGAGTTGGCGATAGAACCTTCTTTTTCGTAAATCAGGGCAGCCGGCAGCATGTAGACGGTTGTCTGAATTTCTTCAGGCTTCATGCCCGGAGCTTTCCAGAAGGTAGCGGTTTCAGTTGCGAACCAGTCGGCAACGATCATCCAGTCAAGCTTGCCGAGAACTTCGCGACAGTACTTTGTGTTCGGTTCGGAATGAGCCGGGTTCATACCCCAAACCAAGTAACCCTTGATCTGGTTTTCCGCCATGTAGTGGAAGGTCGGGATGGTGGAGTCGTTGTGCTTCAGAGAGCGCTTCGGCAGAAGGTCATAGCAGTAGTTGTTTTCTGCTGTGGCGTTGTCGCCGTACCATTCTTTCAGCATGGAAACCATGAACTTCGGCTTGTTCATGTAGTAGCCGTCGGCATAGGTTTCTTTAGAAAGGTAAGCATCCAATGTCGGATGGTTCTGCTGGATCGGCCAAGCGAGGTAGCCCGGAGCGTAGTCCATGGTGGCGCCGACGTCGGTAGAACCCTGAACGTTCGGTTCGCCGCGGAGGGCGTTAATACCGCCGCCTGCAACACCGACGTTGCCTAAGAGCAGCTGGATGATGCACATGGCGCGGCAGTTCTGGCTACCGTAGGAGTGCTGAGTCTGGCCGAGCGCATATAGGATTGTTCCGCTCTTTTCCGGGGCGCCGGAAGAAGCATATGTCTTATAAACTTCTTCAAGCAGCTCGGGCTTGATACCGGTAACCTCGCTGACTTTCTGCAGCGTGTAGCGGTCATAGTGCTTGGCAAGCAGATTCAGAACGCAGTTCGGATCCTGCAGGGAAGCATCTTTCTTAGGTACCTTGAGTGCCGGATGGTTGAACTTAGGCACACCGGGGTTGTCAACCCATGCACCGGGGGCACTGGGTTCGGTGTTCCAAGGAATAACTTTTTCTGTCTGGTACATCCAGGTCTTGTTGCTGTAAGCCTTTTCTTTTTCATCCCAGCCGGAGAAGAGGCCGTCGGCAACGTCGAACTTATAAGAGGGATCGATCAGGAAGGTCGCGTTCGTGTAGTTCATCACGTACTCTTTCTGATAGAGCTTCTTATCAAGGATGTAGCGGATCATGCCGCCGAAGAAGGCGATATCGGTACCCGGACGAATCGGAGCGTACATATCGGCCTGAGAGGCGGTACGTGTAAAGCGCGGGTCAACAACGATCCACTTGGCTCCGCGGTCAACGGCACGATGACACCAGCGGGAAGAAAGCGGATGGTTTTCAACGTTGTTGGAACCGATGGTCATGATGACGTCAGCGTTCTGGAAGTCACACCAGTGGCTGGTCATGGAGCCGCGTCCGAAGGACGGAGCAAGACCGGAAACGGTAGAGGAGTGGCAGACACGGGTCTGGTTGTCGATCTGGACAACACCGAGAGAACGGGCGAATTTCTGAACAAGCCAGGCTTCTTCGCAGTTCAGCTGTGCAGCACCGTAGCTCGCGATGCCTTCGCAGCGGTTGACGGTAACACCGTCTTCTTCTTTAGTGTAGCTCTCGTCACGAGTTTTCTTAATTTTGCGCGCCATCTCGTCGATAGCCTGAGACCAGGAAATGGGTTCCCATTCACTGGAGCCGGGGCGGCGAACCAGAGGCTGTGTGAGGCGGTGCGGATGCATCACTAAGCGGTGGTCTTTATCAACGATCTTTCTCAGACCGGTCAGACCGGCGCCTTTCGGGCAAAGGCCGCCCAGGTTCACGGGGTTGTCAGGGTCGCCTTCAATATTAATAAGCTGACCGTCGCGGACGGAACAAATGGTTCCGCAGCCGCCGGAGCAGTAGCAGCAGATGTTTAAGTATTCTTTGGTATCTGCCAGTTTCCATTTGCCGATTTGACCGGGAAGGAAGCGGGAGGCCGCAGATGCGTGGAATGCGGTAGCCGCGCCGGTCAAACCGACAGCAGATTTTAAAAATATACGACGAGATGTGCGCATAAATTGTGTCCTTTAGCATACAAGTGCAACATTTGCACAAGTCCTGGGGTGGATTCGGCGGTTGCGCCGATTGCGGTCACTTTAGGCGCCTGACTCATAAGGTGTCAATAAGATTTGAAGATTAATGAGCAGGCTGATAAGTTTTGCAAACAACGGAAAAATAAGGATAATTTTACGAATAGTTACACAGGGCTACAAAATAACAATAACTATGGGGTAAATAACTCCATCGAATAAATCGATAGAATCAAAAGAAACATGATGCGGCCTTTAGTAAAAACCCTAAAATCAAATAGATCCGCCCTTTATTGGCACGAAAATTTGTTCTTTCACAGAAAATTCACGGAGCGTGCTAAATGGGAAGGTTTTTTCAAAATAACGTCAAAAATCCTCAAAAAATTGGATAAATAACCGTATTAATACGGATGGTTTTTTACATTTTATGTCATATTTAGAAACATTAGAATTACGCGCTTTGAGCTTTTTGGAATTTGAAAGTGCTAAGCAAAATCACATTTTTAGGTAATAACCGCATCACGGTACGCCGTAGAAGGGCGGAAAATTTTCCTCAAGTTGCAGTGCCTCACTCGGCTTGTTACCAATTGCTCGAAAACCCGCTCTGACCCCTTGATTTTGCGATATTAATTTTAGGCGCATTGAATTAGGCAAAGAGATCGTACGGCTAAAAAAGAACCTCGTCGATTGATTTCTGACGAGGCAAACCGACGTCCTTGCCGATAACGAATGCAAATATC
>URYO01000025.1 GCA_900552195.1 uncultured Sutterella sp.
ATATGACACATAATATATATGTCTATAATTCAATAGGTAGCATGATGGCTGTCAGCAAGGAAATCCTCGACCTTATCCCGCAAGGCTGCAAGGTCAACTGGAACGAGAAACAACAACGCTTCTATGTGTACAAGTCCACTTATTACTACAGTAAGGAACACAAAAGATCTCGTGAACAGCGTACCCAGGTCGGTACGATCGTTAACGGCGTATTGCCTGATGCAAAAAGCTACATGCTTAAAGATCACATCAAGGATTTGCAGCAGGAGGTTAAGTCTTCGACTGCTGATGTCGTTAACAAAACTTCTGAAATTCTGTCCAATGAGGTCATTGATCCCCGTCAGGCTGCGAAGGTTCAATATCCTTTGGCGTACGTGTATTTGGTTGCTCTGCTCAGCTCGTTGTCCGGGCAGACAAGCTGTGTTCAAATCGCTGATTATTGGAGCAACCATCGGGCAGCTCTGGAAACAGTATTTGAAGACTTTCCTAAGCAGGACATTTCTCACGATACCGTTCGGCGTCTTCTTATGCTGATAGATCCTGAACAATTCCAGGGCTTTTACGGCAGACTTGTAGAACCGCTGCTTCACAAATTTACTTCTCGAATTGTTGCAGTGGACGGTCAAGCGGTCAAAGCCTCCAGAAGAAGTGGAGAAAGAGCCGGTAAATACATCCTTACCTTCTATGACACTGAAAATGGAATTGCTTTAGGACAAAAGCTCATCGGGAGCAAGGAAAATGAGATCACGCACGCCGCCTCAATGGTTGAGGGGCTCGATTTGGCAGGATGCATTGTTACGACCGATGCGCTCAATACGCAGGAAAAGTTCGCTTCAGCTTTAATCCAAAGAAAGGCAGACTACTGCCTTGCGGTGAAACAGAACCACAAATCGTTGTTTTATGACATACAGTTAAGTTTTGTGGATCGCACCGAAACCCGCACGCTGGAGATCGAAAAAGTTGAACTCGGACATGGAAGAATTGAGACAAGAAAGATTTCTGTGCTTCCGGGAAGTTGTCTGTCTGCAGCCTTATTGAAGAAATGGATAGGGCTGGATGAAGGCACGATCATTAAAGCTACGACAGAGAGCATTAACAAGACAACCGGCGAGATCAGTTCTCTTGATCGCTACTATATTAGCTCCCTGAACTTCTTGAATGCCCATATCGCAGAACAATGTGCCAGAGCCGTTAGACGTCACTGGGGAATTGAAAATGACCTCCACTATGTTCTGGATGTTAACTTCTACCAAGATAGGACACAGTGCAAAAACGCTAACTATCTGCAAAACAGAGTCCTCTTGAATAAATGGGCGCTTGGGATGATCAGAAAACTTCAAAAAGAAGAGGAAACCGAAACCGGCAAAGAGGCTAAAAGCGTGAAGCGAATCATGGCTAAGCTGCAGTCTCCGACGGCTGCTCTGGAGGCGTTGGCCACGCTAATTAACAAATAAATTCATGCGTAGCCCCTGGTTTTCGTTTGATTTTCGTCACCACCTGAGTCCGATTTGAGCATTGATTCGGTATACTTTTCGGTTGATATTGAATTGCCTTCCGGCAGCTCAATAGCGTTCGGACCGTCCTTATCGGCGGATAATATCGGGAAGACCTTTTTACAGTCCTAAGACGAAAAAAAATGAACTCAATTTACAAACTTGCTAAGTCAGTTTTGTTCCGTTTTACCCCTGAACAAGCTCACCACATTATTCTTTCGAACCTTGACTGGGCTACTCAGCTTGGCGCTCAGAAACTTGTAACGCGTTCCTTCCCGGAAAACCCTATTGAAATCATGGGGCTGCGCTTCCCGAACTGCGTTGGCTTGGCAGCCGGCATGGATAAGGACGGCGAGCATGTCACAGCCTTCGGCGCCTTGGGTTTCGGTTCCGTTGAAATCGGTACTGTAACTCCTAAAGGTCAGCCCGGTAATCCCAAGCCCCGCCTCTTCCGCCTGATTCCCGATGAAGCCATCATCAACCGCATGGGCTTCAACAACGTCGGTGCTATTCAGGTTGCTAAGAATCTCCAGAGCGCCAGAGCCTTCCGCAACCGCGGAGGCATCTTAGGCATCAATATCGGCAAGAACAAAGTCACGCCCAACAGCGAAGCTTTATCGGATTACAAGAAGTGTATGGATCGCCTCTACACATCCGGTGATTACATCGCGATCAACATTTCTTCTCCGAACACTCCTAACCTTCGCGACCTGCAGGCTGATGCAGAACTCGATAAGCTCCTTCTTGGTATCGCTGAACATCGTCAGCGCTTAGCCGATGAAAACGACGGCAAGATCGTCCCGATCGCCGTAAAGATTGCACCTGACCTGTCTGATGACGGCGTCAAACATGCGCTGGACATCATTGTTAAACACGGCATGAACGGCGTAATCTGCACGAACACCACCATTTCCAGAGAACCGGTTGAGCACAACCCGCTCGCTAAAGAAACCGGCGGCCTTTCCGGCAAACCTCTTATGGCTCGTTCTACCGAAGTCACAAGAATTGCCTCCGAGCATCTCCAGGGTGCGCTGCCGATCATTGCTTCCGGCGGCATCATGAGCGCTCAGGACGCCGTCGAGAAAATGGAAGCCGGTGCTTCTATTGTTCAGCTCTACACAGGTTTCATCTACAAAGGTCCGGAACTGATCGCGGATTGTTCCGAAGCCATCGCTCAGTGGCGTGACCAGCACAACAGATAAGTTTTATGAAGTGTTTTATCGGACTTCCCGCTGCGCCTAGCGTCAATAATAAATTAGTGGACGCTCAGGATAGAGCTTTAAGTTTCGATGCGGGCGCGCGGCCTGTGCCGAAAGAAAATTTTCATTTGACTTTGGCTTTTATCGGAGAGATCGAACCCGATAAAGCCCGGTTAATCGCTCAACTCCTGCCTCTTACGACTGACTTTAGCGGCAAAAGCTGGCTGATCGACAACAGCGGCCTTTTCATACGTCCTCAAGTCGCTTGGGTCGGAGGCAGCGCCTCTCCGGAGATAGAACACTTGGCCCGCGAATCGCGAGAGATTTTGGATCGTCTCCATATCTCTTACGACAAAGGCCGTTTTAAACCGCATATCACCATTCTTCGGAAATCGCATTTGGCTGAACCTGTCATTCAGCATCCTTTTGAATGGCCGATTTTGCGTCCGAGAATATTTGAATCTCGATTAAATTCCGACGGTCGTCGGTAATATGTACCTCTTTAACTTAGAGAGATTGACTATGAATGGAGTAGACATCGTCACTCGTCCGGGATTTTGGAATATTCCCGTCTGGGCCATTATCGGCATCTATGTTCTCGGCATCGCCGCTGCGATCTGCTGTGCAGTCGGCATCCGCAAGTCCTACCTGCTTTGGCGTGCCGGCAAGCCCTACGCCATGGACAAGGAAACCAAGCGCCGCTGGGGTTTCTTTGTTAAAGAAGGTCTGGAGCAAAAACGAATCATCCGCAAACCCTTAGGCAGCTGGCTGCACTTTTGGATTTTCTGGGGTTTCGTTTTCTTATTTTTCGGAACCTGCCTGGCCGTTTTAGACTGGGACATCGGCAAACTGGTCTTCGGCAAACAGTTCTTGGTCGGGAATGTTTACTACTTCTATAAGTTCATTCTCGATATTGCCGGTGTCGTCTGCTTGATCGGCTTAGGTATGGCCTTTTACCGCCGCTTTATCAAGCAGGGCAAGCAGTATGAAAAGTCCGTCCGCTTTCTGTGGATTTTGGGTTCTCTTGCCGTCATTATCCTTACCGGCTACATCGTTGAAGCGCTTCGCTTAGCTGCCGAGAATCCTTCGTATGCTTCTTGGTCTCCTGTCGGAAACTTCCTGGCTAAGGTTTTTTACTCTGGCATGAGCAAGGAACAGCTGGAAGCTCAGCACCTCTACATCTGGATCTTCCACGGCGTCATTTCTTTAATGTTCGTCGCCGCTATCCCGATGACGTACTTCGCTCATATGTATAAGAGCCCGACGAGCATCTACTGGCAGAGAACTGAACCCCGCGGCCTCGTGGAAAAGATTGACAACATTGAAGAACAGGAAAGCTTCGGTATTTCTAAGTTCGGTCAATTCAACTGGCACGATCGCTTGAACTTTGACGCCTGCGTGGAATGCGGCCGATGCACGTCTGTCTGCCCGGTCAATCGCGCCGGCGGTCCTTTGGATCCGCGCGAAATCATTCTTTCTTTGAAGAAACGAATGATGGAAGGCTACACCAAGACCGAAGAAGTCTTAGTACCGGATGTTGTTTCCAAAGAATCCCTTCTGGCTTGTACGACCTGCGGTGCCTGTGTCGAGCAGTGCCCTTCCCGCATTGAAATCGTCAATACGATCCAGCAGATGCGCCGTTCTCTGGCTCTAGAAGAAGGCCAGTTCGCCGAAGGCGTGGCTAAAACGCTTCAGAACATTCAGTCCGTCGGCAACCCCTGGGGCTTGGACCCGGATACCCGCTGGGCTTGGCTGGAAGGTTTAGACGTTGCCTTTGCCGAACCGGGCGTTCACTACGACATCCTTTACTGGGTCGGCTGCTCTGCTGCCTACGACAAACGCAATCAGAAGATTGCGAAGGCAATGATCAGGATCCTCAAGCATTCCGGCTTGTCCTTTGCCGTGATGCAGGAAGAAATGTGCAATGCCGAGTTTGCCCGCAGAGTCGGCGAAGAGTATCTCTATCAGATTCAGACACAGACCAACATTGATAATCTGCGCCAGTACAACTTCAGCCGTTTGTTGGCGGCGTGCCCGCACTGCTTCAACACTCTGAAGAATGAGTATCCCGAGTTTGAGCGCGGTCAGTTCAACGTGATTTCGCACCTGCAGTTCATTGCGGAACAGATGGATTCCGGCAGACTCAAGGCAGAACTTTCCGAAAAAGAAAGAGTCGCCATCCATGACGCGTGCTATTACGCTCGCTACAACGGTATCGTGAACGCTCCGAGATTTGATTTGAATAAAGTCAAAGGCTTAGAGACCGTCGATCCCAAGGAATGGGGCACTTGCACAACGTGCTGCGGCGCCGGCGGCGGACAGTTCTGGACCGATACGGACGCGCCCGAGCGACTGAACGTGATCCGTCTGAAGGCAGTCGTCAACGATACCGGCTGCGACAAAGTTGCAACGAGCTGCCCGTTCTGCTTATCCATGTTCGACTCTGCGAAATCTCAGGAAAAATCACTATCTGAAATTTCTATCTCAGATATCGCAGAAATTATTGCAAAAAATCTAAAATAACAATCATGGGCGGTTGATATTACCGCCTTTGATTTATCAATAAAAACAGATGCAGTCTCATGGATCAGTCCGTTAGTAAAGCAAACATTCAAGTACTTGATCGGGCCAGTGCAATTCTTCGAGTCCTGACCCAGCATCACGACCCTGTGAATTTGAAGGTCATTTCTGACGAAACCTGCCTTCACATCTCTACTTGCCACCGTATCCTTTCCGATTTAGTCCGCCTTCGTTTTGTGGAGAAAGGCGCCTCTGCCGGGACTTATCGTTTAGGTTTGCGGTTTCTTCAGCTCGGAAACCTGGTGAGAGAGAGAATCTCGGTTCGTGATACAGCAAGAACCGGAATGCAGCGTTTGCATAATCTCACGCGTCAAACGGTCAATCTCTCGATTCGTCAAAACGACAACATCGTCTATATCGACCGCATCATGCGAGAGCGTCCCGGCATTCAAGTTGTTCGCACGATCGGCGCTACTGCTCCACTGCACACCACGAGTTCAGGCAAACTCTTCTTAGCAGAAGATTCGTTTGAACAGATCCGCGCTTATGCTCTGCGCACCAACCTTGAAAAATCCACTCCGAACAGCATCGGGGACATCGACACCCTTCTGACTGAAATCTCCAAGATCAAAACTCTTGGTTTTGCGCGAGATGAAGAAGAACTGGAAATGGGGGTTCGCTGTGTAGCCGCAGGCATCCGTGACGACTCCGGCAAATTAGTTGCCTGCCTTTCGATCTCCTCTCCCGCCAGCAGTTTCTTAGAAGGCTGGATCTGCGAAATCAAACACACTGCGGATGATATTTCTGAACACTTAGGTTATGTAGCAACGCCCGGTGAGCTATACGTCCGCCCCAACTTTACCTAAAGAATTATTTCTCACTTAGGCCTCCGAATTGCGAGGACTATTTCTTTCTTACCATAAGACAAATATTGGATTTTTCCTATATCTCTTTTTGATTATTCGTTAGCTAAATATTCGTTGAGAGGGTTTATTGTTGTCGGGATTTCGCAGACAAACAACTACTCGTTTATTACTAGATTCACACTCTTGACCTCATCCGAACGTATTAAATACAATTTAAGGCAACAAAGACCCCTAATCTTTGTCTACCCACCCCAAAATTAAAAAACAAGGAGAGCACATGTTCAATCTTCCACAGAGCACTTTCGGAAGAAGAAGTTTCCTGCGTTTTTCAGCACTCAGCGTTGCTACAGGCAGCTTTTTGATGAATCCGATCTCTAAAGCCGTTGCTCAGGCGGTTAAAGAAATTGAACCTTTCTACTGGAATGCCTGCGTGATTAACTGCGGCCAGCGCTGCCCGCAGCGCTGCTTTGTCAAAGGCGGCCAAGTCATTCGCGTTGAAACCGACAACACCGCCGGTGACGCCTGCGATCATCGTCAGATTCGCGCCTGCTTGCGCGGCCGTGCATTAAGACAGCGCCTGTACTCACCGGATCGACTGAAATATCCGATGAAACGCGTCGGTGAACGCGGCGAAGGCAAATTCGAACGCATTACTTGGGATGAAGCCATCAAAACCGTGGCAGACAACCTCAAGAGAACCGTTGAAAAATACGGCAATGAATCCGTCTATTGGCAGTATTGCTCCGGCCAGCAGTCTCTAGTGAACTCCAGACGCGCTTGGTGGCGCCTGCTCAACCTCATGGGCGGCTACCTTAAGTACTATGGTTCTTACTCCACCGCCCAGATCGGCGCAGCCATGCCTTACACCTACGGCGGTCGTCCCGGCTCAGACATGAGTGAAATCGGCAACGCCAAACTGTATGTCACATTCGGAGGCAATACTTTAGTCACACGCGGATCCGGCGGCGGTAAAGGCTATCAGCTCGAATGCGCTAAAGAAAAAGGTCATCCGAAATCCATCATGATCGACCCGATGTACAACGATACCGTTGCTGCAGGTATGGATCAGTGGATTCCGATTCGTCCGGGTACGGACGCTGCCTTAGTCGAAGCCATTGCCTACGAACTGATCAAGAATAACTGGGTCGATCAGGACTTCCTTGATAAATACTGCGTCGGCTACGACGAAAAAACACTCCCCGCCTCTGCCGCAAAAGGGAGTGACTACAAGAGCCACATCCTCGGCAAAGGCAAAGATGGAATCGCTAAAACTCCGGAATGGGCTGCCAAGATTACAGGTATCCCGGTAGAGACCATTGTTCAGCTTGCTAAGGAAATGGGTACGACTAAGCCCTGCTTCGTATCTCAGGGCTGGGGTCCTCAGCGTCAGGCTAACGGCGAAGAAACCGCTCGCGCCATCGCCATGCTGCCGATTCTTTTAGGTCAAGTCGGCTTGCCAGGCACGAACCCGGGTGATGCCGAAGGCAACTCTTCTCTGCCAGCTGTTTATCTCCCGATCGGCAAGAACCCTGTTAAAGCCACGATCCCTGTCTTCATGTGGACAGATGCCATTGTTCGCGGTAAAGACATGACCGACATTACCGACGGTATGCGCGGCGTCAAGAAGCTGGACCACGATATCAAGATGATCGTGAACTCCGGCGGCAACACCACGATTAACCAGCACTCCGACTCAAACGCAACGGATAAGATCCTTCGCGACACATCTAAGTGCGAATTCATCGTAGTCTGCGACAACATGATGACACCGACCTGCCGTTATGCCGATATTCTTCTTCCGGACGTCCTTGGTCCTGAAACCGACGACATCGCCTGCCAAGGCGGCTCTAACGGCGGTACGACTTCCATGCTGCCGATGCACAAGGCTGTCGAACCTCAGTGGGATCAGAAGACCTCGTACGAAATCTGCCGCTTGATTGCCAAGGAACTCGGCAAGGAACAGGAATTCACGGAAGGAAGAACTCAGCTGCAGTGGCTCGAATGGTGCTACAACGAAACACGCAAGAAAGTTCCTCAGCTGCCTGATTGGGATACGTTCTGGAAAGGCGGTCCTGCTCAAGTCTACGGCTGGAGAAATAATCCGGTTGCGCTTTCCGAATTCAGAGCCGACCCGGCTAAGAACCCGCTTAAGACTCCGTCCGGCAAGATTGAAATCTATTCCGAACGTCTTAACAATATCGCCAATACCTGGAAGCTGAATCCCGGCGATGTGATCTCTCCGATTCCTATCTACTTCAGAAACTGGGAGATGTACGGGGATGAACTGCAGAAGAAGTATCCGCTGCAGTGCTACGGTTTCCACCATCACGGCCGTATTCACTCCACCTTCCACAACCTTCCCTGGCTGCGTGAACAGCATCCTGACGTCGTCTTTATGAACGTTTTGGACGCTAAAGCACGCGGAATCAACAACGGCGATTTGGTTCAGATCTTTAACGATCGCGGTATCGTCGAACTTCCGGCAAAAGTCACTTCAAGAATTATGCCGGGCGTTGTGAGCATTCCTCAGGGCGCTTGGTACACGCCGGTCAACAAGAACGGTAATGTCGTCGACGTAGGCGGCAACATCAATACGCTCACCTCGCTGCGCCCGAGCCCGCTGGCCAAAGGCAATCCTCAGCACACCAACCTTGTAGAAGTCCGTAAGGCCTAGGAGAAAAAAAGATGACACAACTTGGATTTTTTGTTGACGTATCAAAATGCTCCGGCTGCAAGACTTGTGCCGTGGCATGCAAGGACGCACATAACCTTCCCGTGGGCATGAACTTCCGCAAAGTTCATGAATACGCCGGCGGAAACTGGAAACAGGCTGCTGACGGATCCTGGACACAAGACGTGTTCGGTTATTACGTCAGCTTAGGCTGCAACCACTGCTCCGACCCTGCCTGCGTTAAGGTTTGCCCGACAAAAGCACATCACAAACGTGCAGAAGACGGTTTGGTGGTCATTGATGCGACGAAGTGCATCGGCTGCGGACTTTGTGCACAGGCTTGCCCGTATCATGCACCGGTATTGGACGAAACTGCTCACAAGATGAGAAAGTGCGATGCCTGCTTTGACCGCCTGCAGAGAGGACTTCAGCCGATCTGTGTGGAAAGCTGTCCTAATCGCGCCATCGAATTCGGCGAAATTGAAGAGCTGCGTAAGAAGTACGGCAAACTTGCTGAAGTCGCTCCTTTGCCCTCTGCTTCTAAGACACAACCGAATTTGGTTTTGGTTGTTCCTGCTCAGGCTCGCCCTGCAGGAGATACTTCAGGTACTGAATACTAACCGAGTATTTAATTGAAATCGCAACAGGCGCCGAAAGGCGCCTGTTGCACATCGAGTTCAAAAACTCGAGCCAATTTAGGAAGAACTAGAGTGCTCCTCTTTCAACTGCTTTTCGTTCTTCTGCCTCCTCTGCCCGAATCTTTTGGTCTTCGGATTCTTTGCCAAAACGGCTCATCGTGAATTGAACGATGGCTTGCGCCAAGAGCTCGTCCGGTACAAAAGCCTGAGCAACACCGTCTGCCTTAAGAGCCTTTGCATCTTCTTCGTTTTCGGCAGGCATGACTGTTTCAATGGTCGGTCGCAGGATCTTGGCTGTTTCAACAATCTTGCGGCAAAGGATCTCATTTTCAATTGCCAGAACAAGAATGGCCGCTTCATGTATATGAGCTTGGATAAGGACAGCAGGATCTGTAGCATCTCCGTAAATAGAATTAACATTCCTCTCTCGAAGCTCTTCAATAACCGAATGGTGATCGTCTACCACTACAACAGAAAGATGTCTTTGAAGCAGCTCTTCGAGGATGATTTTCCCCTTTTCTCCGTAACCGACAAGAACCACATGACCGTGGAGGATGTCGCTGCCGACGCTGTCCGGCATAAGTGCCATTGGATCGATACGCGCGTCCATTCTTCTAGCGAATCCCCAACGCTTTTTTATGAAGTCGCGAGCCGGTCCGACCGTTGCGAAGGCAAACGGATTCAGGGCGATAGAAATAATGGCGCCGGCCAATACTAAACTCATGCCCTCTTGCGGCAGGATCTTGAGCTGAAGTCCAAGTGCAGCCAAAATGAACGAGAATTCACCGATCTGAGACAGTGCGGCAGCAACCGTCAAAGCAGTGTGAAGTGTATAACGGAATAACAAGACCAGACCAAAAGCAACAAGACCTTTGCCTAAGATAATAATGGCAAGCACGGCCAATACATGCAGGGGCTGTTCGTAAAGGACTTGGGGATCAAACATCATGCCGACACCCACAAAAAAGATAACCGAGAAGGCATCTCTAAGCGGAAGTGACTCCATCGCAGCGCGATGAGAGTAACGGCTTTCACGCATCACCATGCCGGAGAAGAAGGCACCCAATGCGAAACTGACATGGAAGATCTGTGCTGCACCGTAGGCAATACCGATTGCAAATACCAACACTGAAAGCGTAAAGAGCTCGCGGGAACCCGTCTTAGCAACCTGGCGAAGAAGCCACGGAAGCAGGCGTTTTCCGACAACCAGCATCAGGATGATGAAACCGAATACTTGAGCCAGCGTGATGCCGACAATCTGCCAAAGCGGCAAAGAAGCCTCGGTATTTTGCAGAGGAGAACCCAGCAAGGAAGCTAGCGGAGGCAGGAGCACCAGGATCAAGACGGTCATGATGTCTTCAACGACCAACCAGCCCACGGCGATTTGACCGTCGCCGCTTTCTAGAATGCCTCGGCTTTCCAACCCTTTCAGAAGCACAACCGTGGAGGCGCAGGAAAGACACATACCAAAGACGATGCTTTGTCCCCACGGCCACCCCCAGAAATGGGCCAAAACCGCGCCTAAACAGGTCGCCAGGCCCATCTGAAGAATAGCTCCGGGAACCGCGATATTCTTAACTCGAATGAGATCGGTCAGAGAAAAATGCAAGCCGACGCCGAACATCAGCAGCATGACACCGATTTCGGAGAGTTCGGAAGCAATATTAACATCCCCCACAAATCCGGGTGTTGCGGGCGAAATAATAATACCGGCGAGCAAGTAGCCAACCAATGCCGGTACTTTGATGCGCTCCATGAGGAAGCCAAGCGCCCAGGCAATCGCAAAACCGATCGCCAAGGTCGAAATCAAGCTAAAACTATGACTCATCGTTCGTTTGTCCTATGCGGGCAAAAATTTAATGCAGATTGCTAATTCTTTGAGCGTAATCGTTCTGTACACTTAAGCGAATTGCATGACTCGGAGGATCCAACCGGTTCGTCCACGCAAATTCAGGCAATATTCTACTTTCGAGAAAGCTTTCTGAGACTGACAAACGGGACTTTTCCGCCCATCTTAGAAATCTCGCTTTTGACGCATAATTTCTATAAGGAATC
>URYO01000026.1 GCA_900552195.1 uncultured Sutterella sp.
ACCGGCGTAAAGATGTTGGAAATCGACATACCAAGGTACATGGCCATCACGCAGAGAATGCGGTACTGCCCTTCCTGGTCGTCCGGCGAGATGCCGCCCGCTTCCGAAATCATCTTCCGAAGGCGTGCGCCGTTTTCCGTAATCTTTTCTTTTATCTCGGGATTGCGCAGAATCGTCAGCATCAGCGAAGAGCGACGAGAATCAAAAATCGACTGACAACTCGGGTTCTTCTCTCCTGCGGACATCGCTGTCTTTAGAGCATCAAAAGTTTCCTGCCCCATCTTCAGCTGCACTGCCAACGCCAAAGCAGCTTTACTAGCATAGAAGTTGTAAAGATGAGGCGTACTGACGTTGGCCGCTTCTGCGATTTCATTCATGCTTGCCGCATGAAAGCCCTTATCTAAAAAGATGGCTTCCGCGGCACGCAAAATTCGATCGCGCTTTTCGCTGCGTTTTTCTTCCTTACGCTCTTCAACTCTGGTTTTTCGGGTTTTAAGCATTTCCGCCTCCGCTCGAGACAGGAACTGCCTGAGCCTGTTCAGCGGCAGCGGCAGCCGGAGCTTCCGTTTGAGCAGCTGCCCGAGTTTCAGGTTCAATGACAGAGCCGCCTCCGAGCACCTTATAGAGCATTACGCCGCTGGACAGGCGATTACTCTCGGCAGAAATGTAATTCGTCTGAGCAGCAACCATCTGTCTTTGACTTTCCAGTACGGTCAGGAAGCCGTCAAGACCGTTCTTGTAGCGGCTCTGAGACAGACGGTAAGCCGTTTCCGTGGCGTTAACCAAATCCTTTAAGGCTGCGCACTGACGGTTCACCGTGCCGACAGTAGCAAGCGCATCACTTACCTCTGCAAAAGCATTCTGCACAGTCTTCTCATAAGTTGCGACCATGATCTTTTGCTGTGCCTCTGCCTGACGCAGGGTCGAAAGGTTCGCTCCGCCGGTAAAGATCGGGAGAGAAACGGAAGGTGCAAACGTCCAAAGGCCCGTACCGGCATCAAACAAGTCACTTAAGTGACGGGAAGAAGACCCGATGCCTGCCGTCAAAGAGATGCGCGGGAAAAAGTTGGCTCGAGCCGCGCCGATGTTGGCATTCGCAGACATCAGATCATGTTCGGCAGCCTTAATGTCCGGACGGTTTAAGAGGATGTCACTGCTTAAGCCGGCAGGAGCAATCGCTCCGTAATTCGTAGCTTCTTCCAGATTGTTCGGCTCAAGATCCGCAGGAACTTGGGAGCCGACAACTAAGTTCAGAGCATTCTGTGCCTGAGCCAAGCTACGTTCGTACTGCGCTACTGCAGCGCGAGCCGTGGCAACCGTCGTACGAGCCTGTTCTAGCTCCAGCAGAGAGCTCGCGCCCAAACGATAGCTGTCGGACATCAGCTTGAAGCTTTCTTCCTGACTTTGGAGCGTAATTTTCTGCAGACGGAGAAATTCTTTCTGAGCGCCTAAGTTAATCCAAGAAGTGGCGACCTGCGCAATCAGGGCGTTCTGTGCGGCGGCACGGTTTTCTTCAGCCGAGAAGAACTGCTGGAGAGCTGCTTCGCTCAGGCTTCTGACACGTCCGAAGAGGTCCAGCTCCCAAGCCGTAGAAGCCAGGTTCGCCTGATACGTGTGAGAAACGTAGCTGCTGCCCGTCGCCGACATCATACTTGGCGTTTTAGCGGCATTTTCCTGCAAGCCGGCTGCCACGGACGGCATCAGCGCAGATCTCTGAATACCGTAGGCCGCTCTGGCCTTTTCGATATTGAGGATCGCAACTCTCAGATCGCGGTTGTTGGCAAGTGCCATCTCAACCACTTTCTTGGCTTTCGGGTTGGTGATGAAGACCTTCCAGTCGGGGAGCGGAGAGGCTGTGGTCATCACGTCCTTGTACGCTTCCCCGGTCGGGAAAGTTGCCGCGACCGGCGCGGCAGGTCTTTCATATTTGGGCGCCATCGTGCAGCCGGCACAGACGGCCAGAGAACAGGCAATAACCGTGAGTTTTAATGCCTTCATTTACTTATTCTCCTGCAGGGCTTCCTGCGGTTTTTTCTTTTTAATCTTATCGCCGAAAAGCTTAACAATGAGCACATAGAACAGCGGAACGAAGAAGATACAGAGGAAAGTACCTGTCAGCATACCGCCTAACACACCGATACCGATGGCGTTCTGTGCACCGGATCCGGCGCCGGTTGCCTTAGCAAGCGGAAGCACGCCGAGACCGAAGGCCAGAGAAGTCATCATAATCGGACGAATTCTCATGCGCACCGCGTGTGCTGCTGCATGGACAATGGACTCGCCCTTCTCATGCAGTTCTTTTGCGAATTCCACAATCAAAATCGCGTTCTTACTGACCAAACCGATGGTCGTCAGCAAACCGACCTGGAAGTACACGTCGTTGTTCATGCCGAAAGCACCCGTCATACCGAGCGCACCGATCACGCCCAGCGGCACAACCAAGATGACGGCGATCGGAATAGACCAGCTTTCATACAGAGCTGCCAAACACAAGAACACAATCAAGATAGACAGCGTATAGAGCGCGCCAGTCTGAGAACCGGCCTGCTGTTCCTGGAAGGAAATACCGTTCCAAGCGATACCGAAACCGTATGGAAGAGCCTTGGCGATTTCTTCCATCGCCAGCATCGCCTGACCGGTTGTAAACCCTGCAGCCGGAGCTCCTTGAATATTCACAGCGCCTAAGCCGTTGAAACGTTCCAGACGAGAAGAGCCGAACTTCCACTCTGTGGAGCAGAATGCTGAGAACGGAACCATTTCGCCTTTATCGTTGCGTACATACCAGCGATCCAGGTCTTCGGGACGCTGGCGGAATTTCTCGTCGCCCTGTACGTAAACCTGCTTGATACGGCCGCGGTCATAGAAGTCGTTGACGTAAGAAGAACCCCAAGCCGTCGACAGCGTGTCATTAATGGAAGCCACGCTGACGCCTAACGAGGCCGCCTTGGCAAAATCAATGTGCAGCTGCAGCTGCGGTGCGTCTTCTTTACCGTTCGGACGAACGTTGTAGAGCTGAGGATTGCTTCTGGCAGCACCCAGCACCTGGTTACGGGCCGCCATCAAGGCGTCGTGACCTTGACCACTCAAATCCTGCAGATACATATCAAAGCCGTCTGCCATACCGAGCTCGGGAACCGGAGGTAGAGCAAAGCCGAATACCATGGAATCCTTCCAGCTCATTAGCGTGCGGTTAGCACGAGCAGCCACAGCCTGTGCTTTCTGCTCAGGATTCGGACGTTCGCTCCAGTCTTTGAGTTTGACGAAGGCCATGGCGGAGTTCTGTCCCATACCGGCCAAGCTGAAGCCGACTACCGTCATGACGGACTGAACGGAATCCTTCTCTTCGTTGAGCATGTAGTCCTGCATACGTTTTACAACAGGCAGGATTTGCTCTCTGGTCGAGCCTTCCGGCAACTGAATCTGAACCATTAAAGATCCTTGGTCTTCATCCGGCATAAAAGCGGTCGGAACTTTCAGGAATCCGAAAACCACGCCGCCGATAATTACGCCGTAGATCACGATGAAGCGTTTCCAGCGTGCGGTCATATAGCCCACAGCGGAGGTTGCTCCTTCAGCGCCTTTGTTAAACCAGCGGTTGAACCAGCCGAAGAAGCCTTTCTCAGCCTTGTCGTGCTTGATCGGCTTAAGAATCGTGGCACAAAGTGCCGGTGTCAGCGTCAGGGCAACCAGGACGGACAGGCCCATCGCAGCCACAATCGTGACGGAGAACTGACGGTAAATCACACCGGTAGAGCCGCCGAAGAAAGCCATCGGAACGAACACGGCAGAAAGCACCATCGCAATACCGACCAGAGCGCCCGTAATCTGCGACATGGACTTCTCGGTAGCGTCATGCGGAGAAAGACGCTCTTGGTCCATCACACGCTCGACGTTTTCCACCACCACAATCGCGTCGTCCACCAGCAGACCGATCGCCAGCACCATGGCGAACATCGTCAGCATGTTGATGGAGTAGCCCATGGCGCCCAAGATACCAAAGGTGCCCAAGACCACCACCGGCACGGCAATCGTCGGAATCAGCGTTGCGCGGAAGTTCTGCAGGAACAGATACATCACGAGCACCACCAGCACGATAGCTTCGAGCAAGGTGTGGATCACGCCTTCAATAGAAATACGCACGAACGGTGTCGTGTCGAACGGAATCACATACTCATACTTCTCAGGGAAGAAATGAGACAGCTCTTCCATTTTTTTGTCGACTAAGTCCGAAGTCAGCAGCGCATTTGCGCCGGAGGCCAATTTAATCGCAAGACCGGCGGTCGGTTTGCCGTTAAAGAAGGCGGTGGCTTCGTACATCTTCGGGCCCTTTTCAATGCGGGCCACATCGCGTAGGAAAACCTGAGAGCCGTTCTCCTGAGTCTTCAAGAAGATAGCGCCGAATTGTTCAGGAGTTTCCAGCAAAGAGCTCGAGGTAATCACCGCGTTAAGCGCCGTTCCCTTAGCTGCAGGCAGGCCGCCCACCTGTCCGGAGGATATCTGCACGTTCTGCGTGGAGATCGCGGTCTTAATGTCTGCCGGAGTGAGAGAGAATTCGTGAAGTTTTTCCGGATCGAGCCAAATACGCATCGCAAAGGCCGAACCGAAGACTTCGACTTCGCCCACACCGTCCACGCGACTCAGTGGTTCTTGAATACTGGAAACAAGATAGTCACCGAGCTCTGCCGAAGAAATCGAACCGTCCGTCGAGGTCAGACCGATCACCTTCAGGAAGCTTGCGGTCGTTTTAATAACCGTCACGCCTAAACGCTGAACCACTTCCGGCAGGGAAGACTGTGCCTGAGACAGACGGTTCTGCACCTGCACCTGAGCCATGTCAGGGTCGGTACCGGCTGCAAAGGTCAGCGTAATGTTGATTCGGCCGCTCGATTCACTGGTCGAACTCATATACAGATAACCATCCAAGCCGGTCATCTTTTGTTCAATGACCTGGACGACGGTATCTTCAATCGTCTTAGCAGAAGCACCCGGATAGGTCGCGGAGATGCTCACCTGAGGAGGCGCAATCTGCGGATACATGGAAACCGGCAGATTCAGAATCGAAAGCGTACCGGCCAGCATGATCACAATTGCGATCACCCAAGCAAAAATAGGTCGGTTAATAAAAAACTTTGCCATATCAACCTCTGAATTTACTGCTTAGAAGCCTTTGCCGCTTTGGCTTGTTCCTGCTCAGCCATTGTCGGAACGATCTGGACGGGAACTCCCGGGCGGATTCTCTGCAGACCTTCGATGACAACCTTTTCACCCGGCTTCAGACCCTCCTCAACAATCCAGTTCTGACCTTGTGTACGATGAGTCACTAAACGGCGGATAGCGATCTTGCCGTCTTCAACCACATACACATAGGGCGTGCCGTTGGCTTCGCGCATCACGGCTCGCTGCGGGACCAGCAAAGCTTTTTCCATCGTACCCTGAGGGAGTTCGGTACGAACAAACATACCCGGCAAAAGAATATTGTCGGGGTTCGGGAATTCGGCGCGCAGCGTAATGGTGCCTGTGCCCGGATCAACAGAAACCTCGGACAGCGTAAGCTCGCCCGTCTGAGGATACTTGGTTCCGTCTTCCATGATCAAAGTCACGGGAATAGCGCCGCCTTTGGTTTTAAGTTTGCCGGAAGCGATGTCTTTTTTAAGACTGAGAATTTCTTTACTTGACTGGGTCACGTCAACATAGATCGGATCCAGTGTCTGAACGACGGCCATGTTCTGGGCCTGATGTGCGGAAAGCAATGCGCCTGGTGTAACTAAAGAGCGGCCGATGCGCCCGCTGATCGGAGAACGTACGGTCGTGTAGTCCAGGTTGATCTGGGCGTTCTTTAATCCGGCTTCAGCAGCAGCCACCGCGGCCTGTGCCTGCTTGTATGCAGCCTGAGCGTCGTCGTTGTTTTGTTTACTGATTGCATTGGTTTTGACCAGCTGTGCATAGCGGTTTGCGGTCAGACGGGTCTGATACAGCACGGCCTGAGCTCTCTGAAGCTCGGCTTTAGCGCTTGCCACTGCGGCTTCATAGACAGCCGGATCAATCTGATAAAGCGCTTGTCCTTCTTTGACTTCGCTTCCTTCCTTAAAGAGCCGTTTCTGCAGAATACCGGCGACCTGAGGACGGACATCAGCGACCAAATACGAAGCTGTGCGGCCCTGAAGCGTCGTCGTCATGTCTAACTCGGTCGGCTGAATTTCCGTGACAGAAACCTGAGGAGCTCGCTGAGCACCGGCTCCGGCTGGAGCACCGGTTGATTTCTGCGAGTCACATCCGCCGAACATAGTCACGGCAAAGCCCGCGGCAACACACAACGCCGCCTTCTTTAAGTCGTTCAATAACATGAAAAACCTCGAGATTTATTCCCAATTTATTCTGATTTGAGTGCGCCGCCTGAGAAGCACAACGGACACAATTCTAGTTCAATTCTGAATGAACATTCATTCAGGAATTTACAATTTTCGATTGTTTAGCGAGCCAACAATGGAAAGTTGTAAAGGAGATTTTCTTGCTAAGTATTTTCCATTACCGCTTTTTCGGAATACTTCCGTGCTTCCGCCTCAAAAACGGAGATCTTCCGTTCCATCGCCTTCAGTCCGCTTTCCCAAAATTCAGGCTGAGTAATATCGATCTTGAAAAACTTTTTAAAAAGATCGTCGACAGACATACGTCCGCTGTTAAACAGAAAGTCACTGTAAATTTTGGGGAACACTTCCGGCATTCGATGACGAATCTCAGATAATCCGTAGGCGCAAACCGTACCGAAGATATACGGGTAGTTGTAGAAGTAGTCATCAATCTTGTAGAACTGACCGCGGTTGATCCAAAGATAGGGATCGATGCCGGCGGTACTCTCTCCGTACCAAGCCTGCCACGCCTCGGACAACAGATTAGAAATCTTGGTGACGGATAACACGCCTTTCCTTCGCTCTTCAAAGAAACTTCTTTCGAAATCGAAGCGCACACCCATGTTTATGACATAGTTCGAGATAAACGTGAGCTCCTGCCAAAGGGCTTCCAGCTTTTCTTCCGTTGAAGCTGCTTTCTCTTGGATTTCTTCAAAAAGCAGCAGCGCAAAGAAGTGTCCGGCAACTTCCATCAAAGCACGTGGAATCTTTCGCTCCTGCGCAGGCAGCTCTCTTTGCAACCAGAAGTGCCAGGCATGGCCGTACATGATGGCCTGTTGGCTCATGGAGGCGAATGATCCGAGATACGTCGAAAAAATTCTCGGCTCATTGAGCGACAAAATGCCTTGGAAGAATGCGCCGTTTTGTTTGCCCGGCAGCTGACGAACCTCAACCCAGCCTTTTTCGACGAACAATTCGAAGGTTTCCGGAATACGTTCGTCGAGCACCTTCCCCACTTCTTTAATCTTGTCGAGCGCCTCCTCGTAAGGAATATGAATTTCTCTTCTGAGCGGAGCGGGCGCATTAAGATCCCAGACATCCATCGCACTCCTGCCGGTAAAGAGCGCACGGCTGATCACCGACTTTCGAAGCATGTGACGGTCAGCCCTCACCGCCGTCATCAATGCATCAACCGCTTCCGAGCTTACGGCATTTTGCCAATAAGCAGGCGCCATGAAGTCCATATGAGCAAACTCGAAACCTTTCAGCCGGAAACCGGTGAGCATATTAAAAATGGATGCGTAGAGATAAGCGTTCTGCGAATAGTATTCGTTCAGCGCAGCAAAGGTCGACTGTCTTAATTTCGGATCTTCCGAAGTTTTAAGTACCGCAATGCACTGCGAGTGAGACTGATGTTTCGTCAAACCGTCCATCGTCGTCACCGTCGCCACCAAATGTGAATTCACCGAGTGATAAAGATCCGAGCAAGGAACAAAGTTCGAAGCTTTCAGCTCATAGAGGAGCTGCAGAGCACGGGGCGACAGCGAAAAAGACCAGCGGGAAGAAACACGCTCAAAGAGCCATTCCCACTTACTGAAATCCAGTTCCTTCCAAATCGGATCGCTCTTTTTTAACTCGGTCAAGCGATGAAAAAGACCGGTAATCAGCTCGTAATAGCGGGAATGAATTTCCCAAAGGCGGACGCGCTCTTTTGCAGCTTCCTGTTCTCTCGTATCAATCGCAGACAGGCATCGACAATAGCCGATCAAAGAATCCGTAAGGCTAAAAACCTCCGCTAAATGCTCCAAGGCAATGCTGATCGAAACCGCGTCTTTGGCGTTCGGCACAAGCCCCGAGAGAATATGAATATCCGCTTCCAACCGCTGACGGGCCTTTCGATATGCCTGAGAAGTCAGACCTCCGTAAGAAGATCGGAAGTCCCATGCCGGCATTTTATTTTTCAAAGATGGAGTCATATTGATTCGGAAACAGCGGTTGATTTTCCGAATCATTCTAATGAAAAAGAAAAGAGGCGGCCGTTCCCTCACTAGATAGAAGCCAGCCGCCCGGAGAGGGTTTATTGGTTCGAGGTGTTGTGTTCTTTTATTTATCCGAGAAGGGGTTTAGTGGTTTCCGTACCGGCTAATGCAAGCGCGGTTAAGAGAACCAGCTGAGGTCCGAGCTCGGTCTTTTCCATGATGAAATGCTCTTTAAGCGTATGAGCTCCGATTCCCTTACCGCCGGAACACAGGCAAGTGGCGGGAATGTTGTGGCTCATCGGAGCATTCGCATCCGTGGAAGACATTGCATAGTTTGTCAGCTCAATGCCAAGTGTCTTCTGGGCGCTGCGAGCAGCCTGAAGAACCGGGCAACTGTGCGGACGAAGTCCGCCCGGACGATTGCCGATCATGGTCTTGGTGAGCTTCAGACCATTTTCATCAGCAACACCCCACCGGGCATTTTCTTCTTTGATGGCCTTCTCGAAGGCGCCTAAAACTTCACTCTCTACGCGAAGCAGTTCGTCATTGGAAACGCTGCGGATATCCACGTCCACTTCGCAGTGAGCGGAAATCGTGTTGACCGTCGTACCGCCCTTGATCGTACCAATCGTGAAGGTGGTCTTTGGGTCTTCCGGAACTTTGATGTCGGCAATGATATTGCCGGCACGGCAAACGGCGTGAATGGCGCTCGGAGTCTTGCCGAAGTCAGCGAAAGAGTGTCCGCCTGTACCGTCCACGGCTAAACGCCATCGGTGAGAACCGACTGCACCGTAAAGGACGCGGCCGACGTCCGTACTGTCGATCGCGACAAAACCGTCAAGCTTGTTGTTAGCACAGAGATGCTTTGAGCCGCGAATATCGCCGTTGCCCTCTTCGCCGACGGTACCGACAAACCAGATATCGCCGACAGTGCGGATGTCTTCTTTTTCAAGGGCGCGGAGCACCTGGAGAAGTGCTCTCAAGCCGGAGCAGTTGTCACCAATGCCGGGGGCACGGTAGATATTTCCCTCTTTTTTGACCTTGACGTCGGTTCCGGCCGGGAACACGGAATCCATATGAGCACCGATGGCGAGAACTGGGCCGTTGCCGGAACCCTTGCGGATACCGATCACGTTTCCGATTTCATCAATATGAACATCGGTCAAACCGTACTGCCTCATACGCTCTGCAACAGAAGCGGCTCTTTTCTCTTCGTGGAAAGTCGGAGCTTCAATTTCGCAGAGCTCAATCTGTTCCAGCATAGCGACTTCAGTCTGGTCTTTAATGAAGGCAATAGCCGCTTCAACTTTGGGTTCCTTAGAGATTTCGGTAACGAGATCGAGAACTTTGGAATCTAATGCGGGAATATTTTTCATGCCAGTCTGTTCCTATTAAACCAGGAAGTAAAGAGTGAGAACCATCACAACAGCGGCCGGAGCAGTTCTCTTCACGACTTCAACCGGGGAGACGCCTGCGATACCGGACAGAAGGATGATGCCGCCTGCAAGCGGAGAAGCCTGACGACCGATACCGGCTGCCATCATGGCGAGGTAACCCAGACCGTCAATGGTCATTCCGAATGTCGGAGCGTGCGGAGTAACCGCTTCGTTAAAGGCGAATGCTGCCGCATCGCCGGAGCCTGTTAACACGGCCAGGAAGAACGGACCGAAAGCACCGCCGATCTTGGCAACTTCGTTGGAGTGAGTCAGATACTGAACGAAAACTTCAATGACGCCTGCGGCACGTAAACCTGCGGCAAACACACCGGCAGCAATAATGATACCGAGGATCTTGGCATAGCCGTTACCCATACCGGCGAAGAATTTCTTCGTGACTTCTTCGGGGTTGGAGCGTGTAACGACTAAGGCATAGAACGTACCGATCAACATAGCGGTTGCAACAGACATCTTGAGCTGCGGGAACCAGATGGAAGCGCAAACGAGAAGAACGACCGGAACGATCGGAGCGATCGCGAACAGGATGTTCGGATGTTCAATTTCGTTGGAAGCAACTTCAACGGCTTCTTCAACAGCGGCTTTACCGCGCTTAAAGTCACCGAAAGCAAAGCAGGTGATCGTGATCACGACAATGCTGATCAAGCCCATGGTGACGGTAGTCGTGGCATGAGCTCCGATGAACTGCATGATTTCCATGGATGCGAGCTTGGAGATGAACGGGTTATGAGAAACGCCCGGGTTCAGATAAGCCGGCATCATGCAGCCGCCGACAGCTGCAGCAGCAATAGCGGGTTTGAAACCGCTTCTGATCATGATCGGGATCATTGTCGGACCGACGGCAGCGGAAAGACCGGCCATAGAAGGAATGGCAGTGGCAATCACGCTGGTCACGATCATGCAGGAAGGAAGGAGAAACACGCCGAGCTTTTTCAGCGGTCTCATCAGAAGGCTAACCAGATGAACGTCGCATTTGGTCAGAGAAATCACTGCAGCAAAACCGAGCGCCGAGCAGATGGCGATGATCAGGCTGCCGTTTGTCATCGATTTGTCGAACTGCTTGAAAGCGATCATCGGCTGCAATGAAATGAAGGCCATCACAAAGCCGGAAGTCAGCAGAACGAGACGAGTTTCATAGTCGCCGCTCAGGAACTTTCCTACGGAGATTACGATGTCTATCTCATCCGCGCCTTCCATGATTGCCAT
>URYO01000027.1 GCA_900552195.1 uncultured Sutterella sp.
ACCGCCGAAGTGGTTCGCACGCCTTACTGCTTTCCGTCGCTCGGCGGAATGGAATTAAATGTCGGTATTCGAGCACCGGCCCACGGCCGTACTCCTAATAAATCCACTTCAGCTCAGCGCTCTTCCTTTTATCAAGTGCATTGGTACTTCACGCCTTGGCTTTTTATCCTTGAAGTTCTCCTCGACACGAAATGTCTGGAACAGTCCGCATGGGATTTAGCCTATATGACAGAACTCGATCCGCTTTGGGATGATTCCGTCACTACGTTCTTCTTAAATCCGGATGCTTCGCTCTTTGCCAATCCGGCCGCGGCTGCAGCCTGCGCCGCTGACTGCGTGGCGGCAACGTCTTCGCTTCCGGTTTCTGAACTCTATTGGTGTGCAGGATGCCACGGCGGAATCTTTCCCTTAACCGGCTGGGTCGGCTCTCATGTTCACTTTCCTCAAGCTTCTTCTCTGCTTGTCGCGCGCTTCACGATGAAACTCCATCGCTCCGGTCTTCAGTGGGCGGCCTACGGAGAAAAAGGCCAGTGCGGTCCTTATCTGGAACCCATCATGGATAAACGTGTCTATCGAACTCAGATGATGTATCCGTCAAGAACGACAGGTAAACAAGACGGACGATGCTGTTATCCGATGGGCGCTTCGACTTCCCTTTGGCATTCCGGCAAAACCTGGGCTTCCGGCGGAGAAGATGCGGCTTACCTCATCTATCGCAAACGGGACTGTTGCCAAGGTGCGGGCATTCAGCCGAGTTGATTTTGAAATATCCACACCAATTCAAAACAATTTTTGAAAAGAGATTACTTTTTCAAATCTTAATGCTCCATCCGATCTAACCCAGATAAAACTTTTTGAATTAAACACACTTATTCAAAAATTCGTTTATGAATAAATCGTACTTTTTCGAATTCCTTCTGAGCACCTTGATGACTTGTCCGCTGATCACCTTTGCTGCTTCGGAACCTTGGATGATCGAAGATGTCCTTGAAGCTTCTTCCGAACTCTCTCAGCAGATGAGAGATCCTGAAGTAGCCACACAAAAGCCTCTGCCTCAGGCCTTTGTCTTGGTGTCTTTTTCAATGCCGGAGGCTTCCTTAGAGCGTTTGGCCCGTGACGTCAAAGACGCCGGCGTGCCTTTGGTTTTTCGCGGCGTTCCGGAAACCAAAGGACCCTCTGACTCTAAACTCCCGCTCCTTAATCCTCAGTCGCTCTCGGCCTTTCAGCCTTTAATCGATTCCGGCGCCGACGTCCAGCTCAATCCCGAACTATTCTCCGAATTCAATATTCGTCAGGTTCCCGCTTTAATCATCAAAGAAGAAAGCTCCGCTTCCTCGGACGGCTGCGTCCAAAGCGCAAAAGCCGTTGTCGTCCCGGGAGACGTGACGTTGAGATACGCCTTGGATCGTCTAACCGATCGCAAAGACTCCGTCGGCGAAGCCGCCCGCGCGCTTCGCGTCAAACTTGGGAACCGACCATAATGTGTACCCTTTTTCCTCGTGCTTTGCTCAGCTCTGCTCTTTTAATGCTCTTTAGCAGCCAAGCTTTTGCTTACGATAAGCAATCCGCAATGGATGCTGCTAAAGAAGAAGCGGCCAAGCTGTCGATCAAAGACATCCTCACAGAGAGCTCTGCTTCTGGTACGGTTCCGGAATACGGCGCAGACGTATCGGAACTTAAAGACCTGTTTGCCAAAGGGCAAGGCAATCTCTTAACACCCGGCTCTTCTAAAGCCGACGGTTGTTTGTCGCAAACGTCTATGGACTGCCGTGCAGTTCAATTAATTTACGACACACATTCCCGGCCGGGATGGGAGGAATCCGACTTCGACAATATCTTGGCGGATCGCGATCATCTCTTAAATAAAGTTCCGGATCTTCCGCCCAACGGAGGAGAAATCTGCGAAACCATCACAACGACCCGGCCGCCTCAGACCGACTTTGCAGTCTGCGAAGAAACCACCGTCGGCAGCTCTACTCAGTCCTGCTTTGAAGGCTGGACAGAAAAGCTCGACGTCTCAACGCTCTTCGAATGTATTGCTCGAACGGGTAAGAAACTCACCGTTGAGTGTCTCGCCGATTACAACGAAACGAGCCAAGACTACACGTGTCTCCATACACCGCCTCAGACCTGCCACGTCGGAGAAAAAGTCGAAATCCAAAGTACGTATCAATACCGCTGTAAAACTCAGCAGTTTGAACAAAACACTTATCGATGCAATCGATATCTGGAAGTGGTCGGATACTCAGGATGCGAAATCGGCAAGTTCTTTGAGGCTCAGTCCGAGACTTCGTCTTCGCTCGGTAAAGATGCCTGCAACGGCGGAGACGTCATCGAGCTTAAATATCAATGCTCTAATGATCTGATCCCCAAACTTCGCATAGAAACCAACGTTAAAAATTCCGCTAACTTCGGTTTTGAGATACAGGCGGCCGACTTTCAGAACGAACATTACTTCTCGAACTGCAAAGGCGTCTGGACCGGACAAACCCGCTGCATCGGAGTCAACTGCACCGTCGATATCAAGATGGACATCTATACCCGTCCGGGTAAATGGGATTACTCCGGTTCCATCCAAAAGCGTTTTTCTTTCCAGAAAAACGTCAATGACATCTCCTTGGACAAATGGCGCACCACCTGCGTCAGCGACGACGGCAAGGTCGTGGAGTTCGAATCATGATCCGTCTTCCTTTAATCGTCCTTTTGTCCTCCCTGACCGTCCTCTCTTCAGCGGCTGTCCGTGCCGCCTGCACGGACGGCCCCGAAGTTTGTGTCGACGGCCCGGGCTCCAAATTCATCAATGGCGTTGAAGTTTGGCGTGAATGCTGGAACTATCAAACCACGCGTCACTGCACTTCAAGCTCGACTGTCGATTATTGTTCCGGCCTAAAACAAACACCGGGTTGTCGTCAAACAAAAGCAGAGTGTCTGAGTCACAGCCTGACCGGTACCTGTATGTCTTGGAACAGTACTTATATCTGTTCCGAAGAAGCAAAAGAAACAGAAAACATCGAAATTCTCGATAGTTCTCATACCGTTATATCCGGAACGGATACGACGACTTGTTCAAGTTTCTTAGACAATCCCGACTGCTATATCGCAGAAGAGAAATGTATCGAAGGTCCTGAGACACGAATCATTAACGGCGTAGCCGTTTATAAAGAGTGCTGGAAGAAAGAACTCGCTTTTGCCTGCGCTGCTCCCGGCGCCTCCAACAGCTGCCAAATCCTCGCCTCTAAAGGCTGTCAGCCCATAGGAGAAAAAGTTTGCGAGCGCGTCGGTGCCGACGGAACCTGCGCGCAGTATTCGCAGAAGTACCACTGCGTCAATACCGATCCGATTGAAGGCGATGACATTACGCCGGAAGGAACACCCGCTAAACCCGGTTTTGATCTTTTAGCCTGTAAGACTGCAACGGAAGGCATGACCTGTAAAGCCTCCGGTTACTCCTGTATGCAGACCAACGATAAAGGCGAATGCATTCAGCGCAAATACATCTATAACTGCACCAAATCCCTAAACGAAAACTCGTGCGAAGCCCTAGAAAAGCTCCCCGAATGCGAAGTCCGTAAATCAACCTGTATCGAACGCGACGGCCCGAAGTGTCTTGCTTATAAAAAGGAAATCTTCTGCAAAGGCGACTCGGAAATCTCTGCCCCCGGCGCCGACATCATTGATTCAAACATTGTCATCGGCGCCATTGAACCCTCGGACACTTGTCTTCCCCTTAAAGATAATCCGGCCTGCACGGTGCTTCGAACCGAATGCGTCGAAGGCCCGGCAGAAAAGATCATCAACGGCATCCCTGTTTATAAAGACTGCTGGAAGTATGAACACGTCTATGTCTGCGGAGCCTCAGGCGACGGCTCCGAAGAAACCAAAAACGACTGCGGTAAGTTCGAAGCCGATAAAGACTGCGTCAAAGTCTCTTCCGAATGCATTGCGGTCGATGACCAAGGCAAATGTTTAACGACCGCCCACACTTATCGCTGTGTAGAAAAAGAAGGATCCGTCGTCACAGAAACCATCTGCCGCCCCGCAGAATGCTTGGACGGCATCTGCGAGGGCTCCGGCGACCCGGCCGATTCTGACTTCTCTAAAGTGATCACAATGCTTGAGACAGCGCGCCAAGGCGCCCTTTACGGCGACTACGACAACGGCCGCTTCTTTAACGGAGAAGTCGACGAATGCTCCAAGAAAGTCTTAGGTTTCTCCTGCTGCGATACCAAAGTCAAAGCCGGAACGGCTAATTCGTCTGCTTTTGGCAAAGCGATGAGATTTGCCGGAGACGTGACGGTAGAAACCGTCAAATACATCGGCAGTCCTTATGTTTATGACGTCTTGTCAGCTTCTGACGCTACCTCCGGCATCTTGAATATGCTCTACGGCGATGCAACGAGCGGTATCTACAATCCGTCGCTCTCTTTCTATGGTTTCGGAATGACGCTCCAAGGGGGCCAAATGTATTTCACCTTTGACCCCACCTCTTTCGCCATGTCCGTTGCCGTCCAAATTGCATTGGACTATCTGCAGTGCGAACCTAAAGAGCAAACCTTAATGCTCAAGAAAGGCCAGAAGCTCTGCCACTACGTCGGAACCTACTGTTCTAAGAAAGTCGTCACCTGCGTGGAAAGAAAAGAAAGCTACTGCTGCTACAACTCGCCTCTTGCCCGCATCCTTCAGGAACAAGGCCGTCCTCAGTTAGGCAAAGGCTGGGGCTCGGCGCAAAACCCTCAGTGCGAAGGCTTTACCCAGGACGAACTCGAACGCTTGGATTTTGACGCGATGGACTTGTCTGAGTTCGAAGCCTTAATCGTCCAAAAGAACGAACTCAATTCCGCTGCCGCCCAAGACCGAGGAACGACCCATACCAAGAATTTAGTCGATAAAGACTTAGGTGCTTATGTCCCGCCGTCGGTCGGTTCTTCGCATGTCGTCGATCCCAACTTCACGGGTACTCCGACAGCGCCTACCCGCCCCTCATCGTCTAAAGCTCCTTCTAAAAATCTTAAAAACTAACCTCTAATTATGTGCAAAAGACCACAAAATCTTTGTCTTCTTTTATCGCTTGTCTTAACACTCGCCGCGCCTGCATCCCTGGCGGCTTCGTTCTGGGAAGAAGACGTTTGGAATTCAGATGACCGAGGTTTTCTTTACTATCCGCCTGAAGAATTAAAGAAAAAAGCTCCGGATCCTAATGCGCCTAAAGATCTTTCTTTAATCCTGAGCGCCGCTGAACTGAGAGCTGAGTACACCAAACGATTAGAGAACGCGACCTTTCTTCCCACGGAAGCCAATGTCTTAGCCTTCCAAGAGGTCAACCACTTCGTCCAAGAAAAAGCCGCCCTCTTTACCGACATGAACCGTCGGGTTTCTTGGCAGAACCCGCAGTTTGATTTCTCAACCCTCAATCCGGCCGCAAACTTCGCTCAGGTCTCCTTAAAGGAAGACAGAAACCAAACTCGTAAAGAACAGATTCCTCAGATCGCCCAAGAATGGGGCTTGATGTATTTCTATCGCTCCGACTGCCGCTTTTGCGCTCTCCAGTCTCCGTTGGTCAAGCAGCTCAAGGATACGTTTGGTTTTGATGTGCTTGCCGTCTCTCTTGACGGCTCGCCTAATGATCATTTCCCGGATGCGCTGCCAGACAACGGTGTCTCCAAACTTTTAACCAACGGAATGGGATTGGACCGAGTGCCCGCGCTCTTTATGGTTAAACGCGATCAATCCGCCTCTTACTTGGTCTCTTCCGGTGTGCTTTCGCTTGAAGACATGCTAAGCCGCATTCAGACACTGGCTTTAAGCAAGCCCGGAGAGTCGCTTTTCGGCGGCGCGCAGGCCGCAAACTCTGTGCAAAAGACCACAAATTTGTCTGCCCCTGACGTTTTTCCGAACACTGTCTTAACCGCGCCTGCCGCCGCTCCTTCCCTTTAATCCTCTTCAGCCATGACCCGTAAATTCACAAAACTTTTCTCCGCTTTGACTTTGAGCACCTGTCTCTTCACGGCTGACGCTTCCGCAGGCTTCATGAAAGACTTCTATTCGGCCGCCGGTTCTTACCAAGGCAACGTCACACCGGCAGGTGTCTATCAGTCTTCCGGTATGAATACCGTCACAGGCGGCGGATTTGTCTATCGAGCTCCGCGCAAAGATTTCAATGCGTTTTATTTCACGCCGCCTTCTCTGTCTGCCGGCTGCGGCGGCATTGACTTATTTCTTGGCGCCTTCGGTATTCCTTCTCGAGAAGAGTTTGTCGCTTTCTTACGCAACATCGGTACCGCACTTCCCGGCTTAGCCTTCCAGCTTGCTCTTCAGTCTTTAGCGCCTGACCTTAATGAACAAGTCACAAGCTTCCGTGACATGATTCGCCAATACACCAACATGTTCCAAGACTCCTGCACCTCCGCACAAAACCTCTTAAAGATGAGCGGTGCAGAACAATGGATTCAAAAGACAGGCTTTGACGCCCGCAATGCTTTGCGAGCCTCAGGCATCGTCTCCGACGCCTCTGAGGCCGATGCGAAGACCCGAACCGACGGCGCAGCGGTTTTAGATTACGCGCCGACCCGTAAAGATTCCGGCGGTAATGTGGTCGATGCTCCGGAGTTAAACCTCACATGGTCTCTGCTTTCCGGCGGCAGCTTTAATGCTTCTTACAGCAAAGAGCTTAAAGAACTCATGATGACGCTCGTGGGCACCGTCATTTATGTCCGAGAAGGCAGCGGCAAAGACACCGTCACCCGCGCCATCCCGATTGCCGGTCAGGACTTAGTAGGTTTTCTGTTCGGACGCCCCGATACCCAAGTTTTAGAAAGCGAAGCTTTCCGTCTCCGCTGTGTGGAAGAAGACGGCGATGACCGCTGCTTGTCTGTTAAAAAGACCACGCTTGATGAAGTCAATCTTCCCTACGAGTTCATGAAGGCCGCCTCTAACTACAGAAACTCCATCCTGCGCCGAGACCCAAATCTTGTCTCCGAAGCCGACATGCTGCTTTTAGCTTCCTCTTCCACCATCCCCTTAATCCGTCTCATCAATGCCACCGCTTCTCATCGCTACTTAGGCTTCTCTCAAGACATCATGCGGATCTATGTCGAAGCGGCCGCCTTTGAGGCCGTCATCCGAGCCATGGATCGTCTGTCTTTAGACATCAAGGCCGCAGCTTCCGCCTCTTCGGCTTCTCAAACCGGTGTCATTGCCGCCGAACACCTAAAAGTCATTGAGGCAAGAATCGATGAAGTTCGTAAAGACATCGCATCGCGCAGCGATGCGGTCTTTCAGCAGATGAGCCGAGCCCACTCTTTCATTACGCAGATTGAACATTTGGAAAGAAGTGTCAAGGGCGCATTAGCTGCTGACTTAGCGGCCAATCTTTCCTTCGGAGAAAACCTCTAATGGTGATGGACTATTACGCCTACTGGAACGGAGGCCAAATCCGAGACTTATTCGAAGCGCTTGTTTCGATTTGCTCCGGCTCCTCCTACGAAGGTCTGCTTAAAACGACCGTACTCGCCGGTTTTCTTGTCACACTCACCGGCGCCCTTCTGAAGTGGCAGGGATTGGCTTCAAAGGTTTATCTTTTTGCCGCCGTCCTGTTTTACTCTGTAATGCTCGTCCCTAAAGTGGATGTCGCTATACACGACGAACGAAGCGCGGATGTTTATGTCGTGAGCAACGTCCCGTTCGGCGTCGGCTTCTTTGCTTCAGCCACTTCTAAGATCGGCCATTTCCTCACCGAAAGCTTCGAAACCGCTTTCTCTTTGCCGGACGCGGAACGCTTCTCTAAGTTCGGCTTGGTCTATCCTCAGCGTGCTTTAAATAGTCTCTTAGCCGCCGGCCCCGTGACACCCGAAGGCCGAGCCTTAACCGATCGTGTCATTGCCGACTGTATCGGGCCCGAACTCTTGGATCATCCTGATAAAGCGGCTGAGCTCAGCCACTCAGGCGACATTTGGGCCACGATTTCCGCAGACGGCTGGATCAATCCTGCTCGCTCTTCCGTCTCTTCCGACGGCACCGTTCAAAGATGCGATCAAGCGCTCCAAAGCCTCGATCAGCATCTCAACACTGTTGAACTCGACTTCTTGTCCAAGCGCCTCGGTACTGTCTTAGTCCCGGAAAGAATAGATCCCGCCGATGTCATTCGGCGCACCCTTCCGCAAAGCGAAGCACTTCTTCTCGGTGTTTCTCGTTCCTTGGAGCAAAGCCTCAAGCATTCCGTCATGCTCACCGCGCTTCCGCGCGGTATGGCGTCCATCGCCGCGCAGGCCGGCGCCCCGTTGGATCTCGCCGCTAAATATTCCGCTTCACAAGCCAATCTCACATCCGAAATTAATTACCGCACATTGGCCCGTTTAGCAGAACACAGTCTCCCCAAAATCCGCAACTGCGTTGAATTCATCGTTATTGCCGCCTTCCCTCTAATGCTCCTTTTGATGGTGGCAGCGGGAAGCGCCGCAGGCGCGGTTTTTAGATCATTCTTTGTATTGCTGATTTGGTTCCAGCTGTGGGCGCCGCTTCTCTCCGTTGCTAACTATCTGATGATTTCCGTAGATGCCAATCCGATGAATCGAATCGCTGCAGAATTCGGCGGAAGTACCTTGCTCGCTGCCGGAATCATTCGTGAGGCAGGCGCCACTTCTCAAGCCATTGCCGGAAGCATCATGCTTTTGATTCCCGTCATTGCCTTTGCACTTGCCAAAGGCAGCGATATGGCTTTTGTCTCTATGGCCACAGGTTTAATGGCCCCTGCACAAGGCGCTTCTTCCGGCGCCTCCGCTCAAGCGGCCTCCGGAAACTTCAATGCCGGAAACGTCTCTATGGGAAATACGTCCATGAACTCGGCTTCAGCGAACAAATCCGATCTTTCTTCCTCTTGGAGTGATCCTTATGCTTCTAAATCCCAAACAGCTTATGGCTCCGTCACGAGAGATGAAACGGGAACCGTAACAGGAATGGCTCGAACCTCCATTGATTTAGGTGTTTCTTCTTCCGGTGCATTAACGCACAGCCGAACCACGGGCACTGCTTCCTCTGCCGCAACAACTTTGACTGCTTCTGAGACTCAAGCCCTTTCTCTGTCTTCGGCAGCTTCTTCTTCAAATGCAGTCAGCCGAGAATTTGCTCGAGCCATGAGCCAAGGATTGTCCGAACGCCTGAGTGCCGGTCAGTCTACTGCCGGTTCGTCTTCATCTTCTTATTCGAAGAGCTCAGGAGAATCTTCAACTGTATCCAGAGGCTTATCTAATTCCGAGAACTTGTCATTCGCGAGCGGAGCAAAACTTCAAGCCGGAGGCGGAGAAGCTCAGTTCTCAACAGATGCTGCAAAGGACGCGGCCAAAGATGCCAAGGGAGCTTCTTCAACTTCTCCTGAAACTCTAAACCTAGCTGCTGCTCAAAGTCCGGCTTTACTGGGAGCCGTACCGACGCAGGCCAAAAATTCCGAAGGAAAACCTGTTGCACGTCATGTGCAAAATGCGATGTCCCATCTTCGCGGAGCAGCTGAAGCTGCAGGAATGGGAATCGGACTGGAAGCAAAAACTGCTCAGCAGTTCGTAGACACTGCAACAGGCTCTCAAAGCGCCGCGACCCAGCGTCAGAAAGCTGAAGCCTACCATGCACTCAAGGGCACAGCGAAAGAAATTGCCGCCTCGACCTCAAATGATGAAATGCGCCGAGCTGCTGAAAGCTTCTCCGCGGCACTGGATAAAGCCTATCGCACCTCTAATGATCGGAGCCGAACGCTTTCGGAAACATTCTCGGCTTCTCGATCCAACTCGGAAAATCTGAGTGGAACGAATCAAACTGCCGTCAATAACGACATCTTGGTTATGCAGAAATTACTATCATCAGACAACCTGTCTGCAGAATCGCATCTTAAAGCCCTCTTTGATTCTTCTGATAAACGAGAGTATCTAGGTGCTTCAGCTGCCGCAGATTCTTACGACCGTGCGGCAGATGTCCGTCACTTAGGTCCCGGACAAATACAAGAAAACGGTCTTGAACAAAACGCTCTTAAACGTCAAGGAGAAAACTCCTTATCTGCTTTGCAGCGCAAGGGGGAAGAAGTGATCGGCAAACTAGCAACTTCGTTCATAGACAAAACCGAGGACACCTCCTTCTTATCGACCTCGTTAAACGCGGGATTAAAAGATTTCAACAAGAAATTTGATGAGCAGGAAGAGGCAAATGCAATAGGACTTATGAACCAGAATGCGATGACTGAATTGAGACAAGAACGTATTAACAACGCTTCTATTGGCTACCACGATGGACAAAGAGGAATGAGCACTCTGTTACTTAATTCTCTTGCAGGCGGACTTGGCTACCGAGAAGCTCGAATAGAAAGGGAAGTAAAGAATTAATCATCTGCTCCTTAAATTCTTAAGAACTTAAGGAGCTTATTTGCCTAAATCTATTGCCTGCCTACCGCTGATTTTTGGCTTTTTATAGGCATTCTGTAAATGGTTCAAAGTTCAAAGTCGCACTCGTGAGATGCCGAAAGCAGTTCATCCCAATTTGAAGGAGGATTGCCGTTGTCGAGCATCCTTGCAAAAACTCTATAGGCATCGTTTTTTGATTCGTAGGCCCGTAATGTTGAATCGTCGTTAACCCAACCGATTACAACGATTTTGGCTGAAGTCTGATAGCGAAAAAATAACCTGTACTGCTGGAAAAATTTCAGCCTGTGCCAATTTAGATATTGATCTCCCAACGTCTTTCCCTGCCTGAAAATCGGCTGCGTCGGGTCTATAGATAACGTGATGATTATTTGCCTTATGGCTGCAAGAATTTTTGTACTTTTTTTCTTTTGATAACTGTCAGGATATTTGTTTTTCAAAAGCTCTACTTTAG